>JBCAZO010000052.1:0-10452 GCA_038532975.1 Pseudomonadota bacterium | reverse complement strand
CGCTCGGTGGCGTCGGCAAAATCGGAGATGATACGCTCGATATCCCAGTCCTCGGCCAGTTTGGGAAATGCGCGATGTGCAGGTTCGCGATGCTTGGAAGAGGACACTGAGGGTAGCCAGTCGCCTTTGTTCCAACCGGTCCGGCGACCCAGGTGTGTCAACTGAATCATAACGGCGCAACCGTGTTCGTGGCATGCGTCGGTCAGCTGCCGGATCCACGGCACGACCTCGTCCTTGTAAGCGAGGATGTTGTTGAAGACGGGCGGCGAATCCTTCGACACCGCGGCTGAGCCCGCTGTCATGGTCAGGGCAACACCGGCCTTCGCACGCTCGGCGTGATAGGCCGTGTAACGCGCTTTGGGCATTCCATCTTCAGGATAAGCTGGTTCATGGCTAGTTGTCATGATCCGGTTCTTAAGCGTCAGGTGCTTGAGCTGATAGGGTTGCAGAAGTGGATCGCGGCTCATCTCTTGGCCTTTGTCGCGGTCCTGGCATCGCTTTTGCTGTCCAGTACGTCCTTGGGAATGACGACTGGGGAAATTGCCCAGATCAGACGCGCCGGTTTGTTCGAGCGATTGACCGCCCGGTGTGGGATGCTGGCATCGCAGCTATAGCTGTCGCCCTGATGCAGCGTGATCACCTCATCGGCGATGCAGACCTCCAACTCTCCCTCGATCAGGAAGGCGTGGACCTCGCCGACATGTTTGAGCAGCGTATCCTCATAGTGATCAGCCCCTGGCTCATAGGCTGTCATGCCCATGTAGAAATCGCCTCCGATTGAGCTTGAGAGGAGGGCATCGGTGTAGCCCAATTCCCGTGCATCTTGCTGGTAGAGCGAGTTCAGGTTGCGCCGGTTCTGGGCGCGCACTACACACGCTTGTTCCATCGGCCCTACTCCTGACCGACGCGCAAAGAACCAATCCGGTGTGACCGAAAGCGCCTCGGCCACTTGACCCAAGGCATCCATCGAAGGCTGTGCAGTGCCGCGTTCAATGGCACTGAGATGGCTGAGTGACACGCCGCTGGTCTGGCTCAGCGCCTTCAGCGTCATCTGCCGCGCCTTTCGAAGCTGCCGGATTTCAGATCCCACAGACAGCAGGCTTTTGGTCAAAGTGTGAATCGTAGATTTGCGGGCCATCAGCGTGTTGAGCCTTGGTTTGCCGGGGGACAAGTGACGAATATGTTTAGTGGAATACAAAGATACAAGAACGTCAATATAAGAAATTTCTTGCTTAATTCTTATAATAAAGGAATCATTACCTAAATTGCGCGGTGACTCGGTCCACGCCGAAAACGCCTCGAATACACGACTGAAAGTGCACAACAGAGAGGAGATCATCATGGAAGATCGCAAATTGGCGATGCTCACGGCTCGTGCAAAATCTGGCATGTCGCGCCGTGATTTCATGCGCAGCGCAGCCACTGCGGGGCTGTCTGTCGCGATGGCTGGTGGGCTGTGGTCCGAGGCACAGGCAATGACGCCAAATAAGGGTGGATCGCTGAAGGCCGGGGCCGATGGCGGAGCCACTACCGACACATTCGACCCATTGGAAATGGCCGGAGCGGATCATCCGACAATGTCGATCCTTTCCAGCTATGACACGCTCACCGAGATTGACGAAAACGGCGCACCACAGCCAAGCCTCGCGGAAAGCTGGGAGGGCAATGCCGACGGCACCTGGGCGATCAAATTGCGGCAGGGGGTTGAGTTCCACAACGGCAAGACGTTGACTGCCGATGACGTGGTCTGGTCGCTCAATCAACATCTGGATGAGAACAACCGTGCTGCCGAAGCGCAGCAGATCGTGCAGAATTTCGAAGACCTGCGCGTCGACGGCCCCGACACGGTGATCATCAAGCAAAAGGAGGTTAATTTCGACCTGCCCACGCACTTGTCGGCCTTCGCCTTGATCATTGGCCAGGAAGGGACCGAAGACTGGAGCGCAGGCAATGGCACGGGGCCCTATGTCAAAGAAGACTGGCAGCCTGGTGTCCAGTTCCTGGGTAAGAAGTTCGCCAATTTCTATCGTGACGATCAGGGGCATTTCGACGAGGTCGAGCTTTTGAACATCACCGATCCTGGCGCGCGGATGTCAGGGCTTTTGTCCAACACGCTGCATGCCATCGGATCACCCGAAACCAAGACGGCAGGGCGTCTGGCCGACGCGCCGGGCTTTGAACTGGTACAGGTTTCAGCCACGCAGCACTACACCTGCGATATGCGTGCTGACATGGACCCGTTCACCAACGCGCATCTGCGCAATGCGGTCAAATGGGGGATCAACCGCCAAGAGATCGTCGACAAGGTGCTGTCGGGCTATGGCACCGTGGGCAACGACCTTCCGATCAGCAGTGGACAACAGTTCTATAACGATCAGTTGGAACAGCGCGAGTATGACCCCGACAAGGCGGAATTCCACCTCAAAGAGGCTGGCTTCGACTCGATTGACCTAACTCTTAGCACATCGGATGGGGCCTTTGGCGGTGCGGTGGATGCGGCTGTTCTGATGCAGGCGTCGATGGCCGGGGCGGGCATGAATGTCGAGGTGGATCGCCGTCCCGCCGATGGCTACTGGTCCGAGGTTTGGCTCAAGGTGCCGTGGTGCATGGTCTATTGGAACGGCCGCCCCACCGTCGACTGGATGTTCAGCTCCACCTATGTGTCCGATAGCGATTGGAACTCCAGCGCGTTCCTCAACGAGACATTTGACAACCTGCTGGTCTCGGCCCGCGCCGAGCCGGATGAGGCCAAGCGCCGCGACATGTATCACGAGGCGCAGCGTCTGTTCTGGGAGGAGAGCGGCACGTCGGTCTTTGCCTTTGCCAACATTTTGATCGGCCACTCGGACAAGCTGGCGCACGGCCCCGTTGGTGTGAGCCGCCGGATGGACGATAGTCGCTTGCACCGGCGCTGGTGGATGGCCTAAGACAATTGCCTGCCGGGTGTGAATAGACGCGCCCGGCAGACAGGATCGCAGCGCCACCGCGAGAGACATCTATGAACGAGCAGCGCTCCTCAGCCTCCAGCATTCGGAGCATTGAACATATCTGGATACCAATGCCGGACGGCACCCGGCTGGCCGCGCGGATGTGGATGCCAGCGCAGATCCCGTCCGGAGGGGTGCCTGCCATTTTCGAATACATCCCTTACCGCAAGGCGGACATGGTGCGCGCCCGCGACGAGCGCAATCACCCATTTCTGGCAGAAAATGGCTATGTCAGCCTGCGCGTGGACATGCGCGGCTCGGGCGACAGCGACGGGGTTATGTGCGATATGTACACGCCCGAGGAATTGGCGGACGCACGCCATGTGATTGAATGGATCGCAGCGCAGGACTGGTGCAACGGGCGCGTCGGCATGTTCGGCACCTCCTGGGGTGGGACGGCCAGCCTGCAGGCCTGCATAGATGCGCCTGATGCGCTGAGGGCCGTTATCGCCGTCTGCGCCACGCATGACCGATATGAAGACGACATTCATCACAAGGGCGGCTGTCTGATCACCGACACGTTTGAGTGGGGGGCAACGCTGCCGTCAATCCTAGCTCTGCCGCCTACTCCGGAAAGCGGTGAAGACTGGTATGACCGTTGGACAGAGCGATTGGAAAACCTGTGCTCTCCTGTCGAAACCTGGGTCCGCGAAGAAGCGCGCGGCCGTTACTGGCGGCACGGGTCGATCAAGCACCAGGCAGACAGAATCGGCTGCCCAGTACTTTCAGTGGGTGGCTGGTCGGATCGATACTCGAACTCGGTCATGTCGCTGGTCGATGCCTGCCCTGATAAGGTTTGGGGAATTGTCGGACCATGGGGACACCATTACCCGGACCAAGGTCACCCAGGTCCCGCGATTGGCTTTCAGCAAGTGGCGTTGGAATGGTGGGATCACTGGCTGCGACCGACAGGAACGGAAGCACCGCGTTGGCCCAAACTGCGTGTCTGGCTACGCGAATTTGATAAACCAAAAGACGCTATTGACAGGCGCAACGGTGCCTGGATTGAAAGTGACCCTGCAAATTCTGAAACACACGCTCTGAAATTTTGGCTGTCTAATGATCATAGCTTGTCGCGTGAGGATCCTGATGTCCAAAGTGAATGGTTTGTCCCTGCGGATCTTCTGCACGGACAAGCTTCGGGCGATACCGGGTATTTTGGACGTTTTGGTGGTTTGCCGCTGGAACAATCCGAGGAAGACGCGAGAGCCCTTGTGTTCGAAACGCCTCCTTTAGAAGAAGATCTGTTTCTCTACGGCGGTGTTGAGGTTGAGCTGAACGTCGAGTCTCCAATAGATCGCGCGCAGATTTGCTTGCGTCTCAATGATGTATCAGCCGAAGGGGTATCGGCCCGTGTCGGTTTTGCTGTGCTAAATCTGGCGCTTGATGAGAACCTGGATGCGCCGAAAACTCCGAATGGTGATGGCCCGCAGAGATTTCGGATCCGGTTCCACTCCACCGCATATCGATTCAAGATTGGGCACAAAATCCGTTTGTCTCTCGGCACGTCCTATTGGCCAATTGTATGGACGCCGCCACACACGGAGAGCTTGAAGGTTACAGCGGGTCGCTTTTCATTGCCGGTCCTGACAAATGCGCCTCGAGATTTACAGGAGCCGTTTCCAACGCCCCTTGACCTGCCGATCCGAAAGGCCTTTGAGACACTTGCAGCGCCGAGGCTAATCCGGTGGCGCGAAACGAGGCCGAACGGCCGAATTGCCTTGAAGTGGCATCAACCGATGACATCGCTGCGCTTCGATGACATCCACACCACGTTTTCCTATGAGACTTTTGCTGATCACCAGATTCATCCTGACGACTCAAACTCTGCGCAAAGTGTTTTCATCCACCACATGACAGTCGATCGGCCCGATGGGGTTGCATCGGTGACATCACGGATTGAAGCCACATGCGATGCGGATCGGTACTTTCTGGAGAGCGGCATCAAGGTGTCGTGGGCCGGGAAAGGAATTTTTGAGAGGCAATGGTCCCGGATTATCGACAGGTGCCTTTCCTGACCCTGGAGCCTGATATTTGGAAATTGCTGGCCTTAACGGCCCAGAGCCGATATCCAGCGACCCATCGTAAATCTGCGCTTGCAACCCGCTTTCCGGACGTTCGCTGCATGAGCAACACCTGAGAACAATTGAGTTTACAGTCCGCGGACAAAACTGTCGCTTGCTGGATGACGGTTTTCAGAAACGTTTGTCTTTTAAGCACTCAAAAGTGCATCAGTTTTAATCGCCTCCCGACAGACGCTAAATTCACCGACTTCGAACTCACCATCTGCGGTCGGAGCGAACAGCTTTTTGGCATGGGGGGTAATGTCCAGGATTGGATAATCGTTCAACCCGGCACCTTAATTGACGAAATCGCCCGCCTGGAAGTTTTCGAGAATGCCCGTCCACTGCACCGTGACCTCGACCTAAAGAACGGTCGTAGTGACGTTGCCCGCGTATGAATCTCAGTCGAACACTACGTCCCTCCATCAGCGGGAGCGAAGATGCGATCCTGCAGCCCTGTTTGGCGCGCGAGCTGAGTTACATCCGAGCGTGTCACCGGGCAATGGCCAATGGCACCCATATGATTTGCGATGATCGTGCCCGGCGTCAGTTTCGCTAGCTCCACCATGTCCCTGGCGTTCATGATGATCTCTCCGCCTATATCGAAACGCGCGCCACCGGCTGGAGCGACGACGACATCAGGCTCGTGCGTTTTCACGAATGCCCGCAATTCGGGAGTCAGGATTGTGTCACCTGTTACAAGAAGAGACGGCTCGCCGGGCATTCGGATAAAGTAGCCGACGCCGTGTTCCATGAACATCCCGGCAAACCCACGCCCATGTCGGCAGGGTGTCAACTGGATGGTGCCGTTGTGGAATCTCTGAGGCTCAGAATAAATGCGTTCTAAAGGCATGACGCGAAGCCCCTTCTTCGCCAGCAAGTCGGCATCTCGGGGGACACAGAAAACCGGCAAACTCTGGCCTCGAAGCCACTTCACTGCAGCTTTGTCGAGATGGTCGAAATGCCCCTTCTGGAAATGCGTGATTAGGCAGTGCGTGGCGCGGCTGAGGGTTTCCGCCGCGTTTTTCGGCAGCCCTACTGCAGGGTTGCGCTTGCGATATCTGAACAGCCGCAATGGCGGAAGCGTGTGCTTATCCATGAGCATAGGATCGACCAGCAGGCGCACGTTGCCATAGTCGACCAGGATCGTCGCATTCCGAACTTGATGGATCTTCACGTGCGTCTCCTACCGATGAATGAAAAGGGGCACTACCGCCTGAGACGTTTCAGAGCTGGGTGCTGTCCGTTTAATCGGGCCAAGTGCGTTGGCATCTCTTGCGTGTTCGTTTTCGGGATGCAGCCGAACGATCTGGGTCGGAACGCCCGCGACGCTGCACCACAGGGGGACGTCTTTATCTGTTGTTGATCTTGCGTTCGTTGCATTCGCTCTAGCTTTCGTCTTGTTTCTCTGCGGCGGCGTTCGCGGCTTGAGCGGGGCTGAGGTTCCAGACGACCAATCCCGCTGCGACGAGGCAAAGCGCGACGATGTCCATTGCTTGCGGGATTTGTCCAAGGACCGGAATCGCCAGTAAAGCTGCAAAACCGGGTGTCAATGCGGTCAGGTTGGATACGCTTCCCCCAACCAGATTGAGTGCACGACCGAATGCAAACATCGCGACGAGCCCCGCGATAATGCCTTGGAAGGTTACCTGAAAGGCAATGTCGACCCCGTGCGCCTTGGAAATACTGGATAGGTCGGACAGAACCCAGATCGGCAGAAGCACGACCGTCGAGACTGCGCCAACAATGCCCGTAGCCAGAAACGCTGATATCTCGATCCGACGGATCGTGACGGTGAAACAGGCCCAACAAATTGCCCCCGCCAGAAAAAGAAGATGCCCGCGCCACATCTCATTCGCCACTATCTGATCCGTGCCGAGCATCAAGACTGTTGCAGCTCCACAAAGAATAAGCACCACAGCGATAACGTGCTTTGGGCTCATCCCCTGACCGTAAAACAAAAAGGCGAAGGCAAGAGCGAAGACGGGCATCAGGCCAGGAACTATGGCACCTGCATGAGCGACCGGCGCAAACCCCAGCCCATACCCAACGAAGAGCGTAAAGGGCGCGCCGTAAGCGAAAAGCAGAAGGCATCGCATCCCGCCAATTCGAAGAATAACGTGGCGACTGCGCCAAAGTAGTGGCGCCAGGATTATAGTTGGAACAACGGCGCGAAAGCTGGCCAGATCTATGACGGAAAGCGTCGTCGTGTGCCCCGAGGAAGTCAGAACCAGCCAACTCGCCCAGATCAGTACGGCGAGCGACATCCAGGCATAGCCGGCAAGAGATGTTGCAGAGTAGCGAGGAAATTTCATTTCACGAGTCGCCAGGGACTGTGCGCGCTGCCTTCTCGGAGGGCAGTTCCGGCAGGAGAACATGGCCCGCGGCATTAGGCCGGGCGTACAAATTCATGTGCGGCGTCTTGTTTGCGGATTTCTGACGGGACGGCTATGTTAGGATAGTCCAACGAACTTGAGGCATCTGAGTGGTCCCTGTCTTAGACGCGCCCGAGAGCGCGCCAGAATGAGCGAGTGATTGCGGAAGGCAGAACTCAGGCCTGCTCGGCACGAATTGTGCTGACTTGTCGACCGTCCAAGCCCCAGTTTTCCATCGGGACTTCGTCAATGACCACGAAGGTCGTGGCCGGGCTCTTGCCAAGAACTCTGAAAAGCAGATCCGTCACTCCGGCGACAAGCTGTTGCTTTTCGTCCGTCGAGGGGCCGGTACCGTTGGGGCCGCCCTCTTGCGTGACCTTGATGTTGACGTATGGCATGTTATCAGTCCTTTTGTTCGACGAATGAGAAAACCTTGGTGAGCACGCACCATCCGTCATCCGTATTGATGATCGTCAATAGGTCTTGATAACTGCGGCCCATCATCGTCATCCGCGCTTCAATGATGCCGATGCGATCTCCCTTGAACTCGATCCTCTCGATGACTTCCTCGCGAGGGTCGCTGCGAGACGCCGGCGGCGTACGCGCATCGATGCGCGCCATGTATTCTTCGAGCCCCATATTCTCGTAATTGTCGGCAGTACCGTTCACGTAGGCTAGGTCGGTATGGAAGACTGTGCGGAGCACGTCACTGCTCGAATGATAAAGACCATCGAAGTAGAGTTTCAAAAGCTCGCGTACTTCAGCTTCGTTTGATTTAGCCGTCACTGCGTTGCTCCTTCTGAAGCGAAGCGGTTTGCCTCCAGAGACCACGTGCCGAAACAGAGGCGCACCATGAGGTCTCGGCAAGTGCAAGCCGAGGATATTGAAAGTGGTTCCATCAGACACTCCGTTGTGTTGTTAAACCCCGGTTTATCAATCGATGCCTTCGATAGATAATATTGAGTTTTCATCCTTTTGATCTCCCAAGCAGATCGAATGAGAGCGAGATCGTGCGGCGGCAACGGACCGGGTCAGCGTCACTTCGCGTGGCCGATCAGTTCGATTTTGTAGTCGTCCGGATCAGTCAGAAAGGCAATCTCCTCACGCATGCCGGTTTCTTCTGGTGCGTGGGTCATCGGTTCCGGATCGCGGATTATCTTCACCCCCATTTCGGCCTGCCGGGCGCACGCGCCGTAGATATCGCGCACAGCCAGGGCGATGTGACCGAAACCGGTGCCTGACGAATAAGTCTCAGTCTCCCAGTTCCATGTCAGCTCGATTGTCGGACCTTCTGGATCATCGTCATAGCCCATAAAAATCAAGGTGAACCGTCCTTCCGGAAACGTCTCGCGGCGCAATTCTGACATCCCCAAACCATCGCGGTAAAACACGATTGAGGCGCCCAGATCGGTCACGCGAAGCATTGTGTAGAGTATCTGGTGCGGAACGATGTCCGCGTTTGGCAAGTCTTTCATATTCTGGATCTTTCCAATGAGTAAGTGAGAGGCGCGTTCTGCGCGCCTCTCCTGATCACCAACGTCAGCGACAAATCTCGCCGGAGTAGCGCACCAGGCCGACGAGGTTGTTTTCGTCACGCAGGTCGACGAGGCCGTAGCTCCTGAATTGGCCGGAGTAGCCTTTCAAGGTGCCCCTCGTGACGGACGGATCGAGGTCGTAGGTGATCTCGATCATGAAGCGCCCAGGCTTGCCCGGCACCGCCGTCAAAACGCCGAAATCGCGCGTCTGGAAACCGCCGCCATCTCCGCGTCCGAAATAGTGCTCCATGTCCATCTCAAGACCTGTCTCGGTCTCACGCGTAGCAAGGATTTTGCCACTGGCATGCTCAACTGTTCCCGTGAGCGTGGCCGAGATGATAATCGTCTGCCCCTCACCTTCGGGGTAGAAGTTGGGAATACCGACACCGCCCATTTCGATGCAATTGGCTGCAAGCGCTGCAGTCGAGGACAGCGCAAGAGCCAAAGTGGCTCCCGCAATCGTGGTGAACTTCATAGTCATTCCTTTCAGGGAGATTGGTTAGAAGTAGTAGGGAGAGTTGAGGCCACGGCTTGCGGCCTCGGTGACGCGCGCATCGAACACGCGCGTATAGAACGCGGCGTTCATTGCCGCGGCTGTCTTTGGAAACACGCTGATAGCGAAATCCAATGCGCTCTCAACACTGTTGAGGGCATCGGGACCGCCGAGGGTCCGGGTGTTGTGTCCGCTCAACGAGAATTTCGAGATCAGACCTTCCTGACGGCGCAGGTCGGGATACCGTTCACGCCAAGGAGCATCTTCGAAGGATCGCGAAACCTGCACTTCGGTGTAGACGAAGGCACCAGGCTCTTCCTCGACTTTTCCACCAAAGTGCGGCGCATTCATATCCGCGCTAGCTTCCGCGGTTGCCACGCCGTCGAAGACCCGCGTGGAATGGGCAACGCCGAGATCTCTGGCCAAGGCGGGGAAGAAGTCAGTGCAGAACGACAGCGCGGCATCAATGTTGCCAAAGCTGAAAAGTCCTCCGACCGAGTTGGTCTGACGGCCAGACAACCATGTCTTGTCGATGAAGCCTGGTTGCTCGGCTATTCCATCGTTCACCTCGTTCCAACGAACCTGGTGAACCGGAATGTTTGCTTGTGTTTCGATGTAGACAAATGCTCGTCGATTCATGCGCGATGGCTCCCGTTCTATCTTGGATGAAAGCGATGCAGTGGCTCGCGATGCCCCAGTCAGATCGAAGGGCAGGCTTGCCAGCGCGGTCAAAAAGGCACGCCTTGTCACAGGCAGACCTCCACTGTTCACATGAGAGATCATGCGGTGCGTTATTTCTTGTTCCTTTCGCGTTCGGCGTCCCCGATGAAAGCCTTGCCTTGTACGGTTGGCTAAAATATAACGAAAGCTATATTTTAGTAGATGCACTACCAAGCATCGTCAACAAAAAAATAACGAACGCTATACTTTTGACGTAAAAGACTGAAAAACAAATGAAAAAAGCTGAGAGAACAAAGCCTTTGTTCTCTCAGCTTTTTT
>JBCAZO010000051.1:0-10786 GCA_038532975.1 Pseudomonadota bacterium | reverse complement strand
CTGAGCATGATGCCGCTCCGCAAGCTTCCAGGTATTTCAAACGGAATTGAGGCCCGGCTGACCCGCGCAGGAGTGAGTGACTTTACCGGCCTCTGGCGCCTGGCCCCTAAACAGGCGCGCGCCATCTGGGGCAATGTAGAAGGCGAGCGGTTCTGGAATGGGTTGCACGGGTATCATGTGCAACGACTGGAGACGAAACGGAGCATGTTCGGCCATAGCCGGGTGCTTCCGCAAGACTGGCGCGGTGCAGACAAGATCGAAACTTGTGCGCGTCAACTTTGCATGAGCGCGAGCCGAAGACTTCGTCGCAGGTCTTCTTGCAACCAAACTTACGTTGTCATTTCGTGGCGGTGGGTATCGCAATCGCGGATCAAGCCGTAAGGACAGCAAGCGCTGGAATTGGGAAGTGGCGTTTCCGCCGGCGCGGGATGATCACCAATTTCTTACGGCCTTGTCCGATGGGTTGAACGCCGCACAGAAAACACGCGGTTTTACACCTCGGTCCGTCAGTGTCGTGTTGCATGGGCTGCAAGACGAAGCGTTCCTGACGCCTGATCTTTTTGGTGTGGTGGGTATGGCATCTGATGGCATAAGCGCTCAGCAGAAGGATCGGATCAAATGGGAACGGGTCAGCGATGTTCTGGACAAACTACGGACAATGCACGGCCCTGAGGTCATTTCGCTGGGTCCGCAGAGGGAGATGCCGGGGGGGTATCTGGGGGCTAAAATCGCATTTAGATCGCATTTAGCCGGATCCCTGACCGCGCCGATTTCAACAACGCACCGGTGCCTGATGAGGCCACGCATTTTTACTCTTTTTGATCAACCGGTGATGCCTTGATCAACCGCGTCTTTGGCACAGATGATTAACCCGATGATCCGAATACCTTATGCGGTAGTCCAGCAGGTGCCCTAATCTGAGCTATGTTGCAATTTGCCTATGCTCGCAACCCTCGGCAGCACCGCTACATTTGCAGATCGGGATCACGTCTGGTGCTGCTGGGGAGGATTGAACTCCCGACCTCACCCTTACCAAGGGTGCGCTCTACCACTGAGCTACAGCAGCGCCTTGTGTGGCGCGGTGATTAGACGGTTACGCACCCTCGCGCAAGGGTAATCTGGACGCTTTTTCGTGTCTGCTGTAGAGAGGCTGCATGAGCACGAAACCCCAGACCCCCAAGCCGGGAAATGCGGCCTCAAACCGCGAAGACCGGCTCAAGGCCGCGCTGAAGGCCAACCTTGCCCGACGCAAACAACAGGCCCGGGCCAAAGCTGGGGAAGAGATGAAGGCAGGCAAGGACAAGGACAGGTAGCCATGGATTCCATTCTCGTGACGGGCAACGGCCCGTTGAACGGCCAGATCCCCATAGCAGGGGCCAAAAACGCATGTCTGACGCTCATGCCAGCCACCTTGCTGAGCGATGCGCCTTTGACGCTGACCAATGCGCCGCGTCTGTCAGATATCAAGACGATGACCACTCTGCTGCAGTCGCTGGGCGTTGAAGTCACAAGCCTGCAGGACGGACAGGTGCTGGCGCTATCAAGCCACAACCTGACCAGCCACATGGCGGATTATGACATCGTGCGTAAAATGCGCGCCTCGATCCTTGTGCTAGGTCCGATGCTGGCACGCCATGGGCATGCGGTGGTCTCGCTCCCCGGAGGATGCGCGATTGGCGCGCGTCCTGTGGATTTGCATCTCAAAGCGCTTGAGGCGATGGGGGCCGATCTTGAGCTGAAAGAAGGCTATGTGCATGCCAAGGCGACTGGTGGCCTCAAGGGCGGCATGGTCGACTTCCCCTTCGTATCGGTGGGGGCCACGGAGAACGCCGTGATGGCGGCCACGTTAGCCAGAGGCACCACGATCATCAAGAATGCTGCACGGGAACCCGAGATCGTTGACCTGGTGCATTGTCTGCAGAAGATGGGTGCCCAGATCAGCGGTGAAGGCACAAATACTATTGAAATTCAGGGTGTTGATCGGCTGGATGGGGCAACGCATCCGGTTGTCACGGACCGGATCGAGCTGGGCACCTATATGCTGGCCCCGGCGATCTGTGGCGGCGAGATTGAGTGCCTTGGCGGGCGGATCGACCTGGTCAAGTCCTTCTGTGAAAAGCTGGATGCGGCGGGTGTGTCCGTTGAGGAAACCAAGTCGGGTCTCAAGGTGGCGCGCAAGAACGGTCGGGTCAGTGCTGTGGATGTGGTCACAGAACCATTCCCCGGCTTCCCAACCGATTTGCAGGCACAGATGATGGCGCTGATGTGCACCGCCCAAGGCACCAGCGTCTTGGAAGAAAAGATTTTTGAAAACCGCTTCATGCATGCACCGGAGCTGATGCGTATGGGCGCGGAAATTGATGTGCATGGTGGCACGGCGACTGTCACAGGAGTTGAACGGCTCAAAGGAGCGCCAGTGATGGCCACCGATCTTCGGGCCAGCGTATCGTTGATCCTGGCGGGCCTTGCTGCGGAAGGGGAAACGTTGGTCAATCGCGTTTATCACCTTGATCGCGGATATGAGCGGGTCGAGGAAAAACTGAGGAATGTTGGTGCCAAAATCGAAAGGGTTGCAGGGCAATGAATGACGATGCCCGATTTGAGGATGGCCGCGAGGCGCCGCTGAATCTCGGTGCGCTTGATGACGAAGATCTTAAAGTCATTTCGTCGCTGGTACAGGATGCGGTCTTCACGGTGGCCGACATGACGTGGCGCGCGGGGGAGCATCGCTTGGCCTTTCTGGTCAATCGGTTCCGCTGGGAAGATGATGGCCGCGTGCGCCATGGGGCCGAAAGGGTGCGCAGTCTTCTGGTGATCGACAATGTGCTTGGCGTATCCAGCCAAGGTGTTGACCGAAAAGAGAAAGATACGATTTTATCCGTGTTGGCTGTCACGTTCGAACCGGGCAAAGACGGGGCAGGACATGTTGTGTTGACGCTCGCGGGCGACGGTGCGATCCGGGCAAGTGTGGAAGCGCTTGAAGTTGGTCTGCGTGATGTCACGCGGCCTTACAAAGCCATCAGTGGCAAAGCCCCGGATCACGGCGACTAACCTGCCTCTTGAGCGTATTTGACCCAGCCTGTAAGCCTCGCGGCGAAAGGATCGACCAATGCCCGTTCGCCTAAATGCCAGTGATGCCGATTTCGAAAACGCCTTCCGCGCGCTGCTGAGCGCCAAGCGAGAAGACAGTCCCGATGTGGATGCGGTTGTGGCCGAGATTATTGCCGATGTGCGGGCACGGGGCGATGCGGCTTTGATCGAGCTGACGGCCAGGTTTGACCGGCTTGAACTAACGCCGGAGACTTTGCGGTTTTCAGCGGAAGAGATTGACGCGCTTATCGCGCAAGTGTCTGATTCAGAGAGAGAATCCCTTGAACTGGCAGCCCTGCGTATTCGGGCCTATCACGAACGCCAAATCCCCGAAGATGACAGCTGGACCGACGAGAGCGGCGCCATACTGGGCTGGCGCTGGAGTGCGGTTTCTGCCGCTGGTTTGTACGTGCCGGGCGGGTTGGCGTCCTACCCGTCCTCTGTTCTGATGAACGCCATTCCGGCCAAGGTGGCAGGGGTGGAGCGACTGGCCATCGTGGTGCCCACACCGGACGGGGTGGCCAATCCGGCGGTTCTGCTGGCAGCACAGATTGCAGGGGTGGACGAGATTTACCGTGTGGGCGGAGCACAGGCCGTGGCGGCGCTGGCTTACGGCACGGAAACCATTGATCCGGTGGATAAAATCACCGGCCCGGGCAATGCCTTTGTGGCGGCGGCCAAGCGGCGGGTCTTTGGCAAGGTGGGCATCGACATGATCGCCGGGCCGTCTGAAATCCTTGTCATTGCCGATGCGGACAATGATCCCGATTGGATCGCGCTGGATATGCTCAGCCAAGCCGAGCATGATGAAAGCGCGCAGGCTATTTTGATCACGGATGATGCGGGTTTTGGGCAAGCTGTTGAAGCGGCTATTGAAAAGCGCCTTAAGACACTGGAGCGACGCGCCATCGCCGGAGCCAGTTGGCGCGACTATGGCGCAGTGATTATTGTGCCTGATCTGGATGTTGCGGCCCAGCTCGCCGATCGGATTGCACCCGAGCATCTAGAGCTGTGTGTGGCTGATCCCGAGGCTCTGGCGGCCCAGATCACCCATGCAGGGGCCATGTTTTTAGGGGCTTGGACGCCCGAGGCGATTGGCGACTATGTGGGTGGACCCAACCACGTCCTGCCCACGGCGCGGTCGGCGCGGTTCTCATCAGGACTCAATGTGCTGGATTTCCTCAAGCGGACGACTATGGCCAAGATGACGCCAGAAGCCCTCAAAGCCATCGGCCCGGCGGCGGAAACGCTGGCGATTTCAGAGAGCCTTGAGGCGCATGGATTGAGTGTCCGGGCGCGGTTGGATCGGCTCAATCAGGGGTGATCGCCCCGAATCGTGGTTAACGCTCTTACTCTACAGAGATTCCGATGTCAGTATCGTGTCGGTATAGCGTCGGTATTGCGTCGGTGCGCGGGTCGGCTAGGGGCTGGATTAATGGCACGTGCGGTGGGGTAGGAAGGTGGAAAGGTGTTTTGTGGGATGATTTGGGACATTGTGCGGCTCAGGTTTTTGCCTTTCACAAGACTCAGTTAATGCGCGGGCACAAGATCAGACTTGTAGGCCGGGGTTCACCCCGGCAGAGATTGTGCGATGGCGGGGTGAACCCCGCCCTGCGAATTTGTTTGGATACACCCCAAAACCACACCGTCGCAAAAACGTCATGCTGCGTCGCGGCATTCCATTGCCCGTTCACATTTCCTGCGCTAGACCTCTGGCCAGACTGCCAGTGAGATGTTCCATGAGCCGTATTTGTCATATTGAGTTGGATGACGCCAACCTGCCGCCGCCCACGCCCGAAATCGAGCAAGAGCGCAAGGTGGCGATGTTTGATCTGATCGAGGAAAACTCGTTCATTCTGCCCAAGCGTGATGATCGCATCGCGCCTGATGGCCCTTACCGCGTCGGGCTGGCCATCCGCGAAAAGCGGCTGGTGTTTGACGTGCAGACCGAAGACAACAAACCCGCGGCGGAGTTTCACCTTTCACTCAGCCCGTTCCGGCAAGTGGTCAAGGATTACTGGGCCATCTGCGAAAGCTATTTTGATGCGGTGAAAAACCTGCCGCCGAGCCAGATTGAGACCATCGATATGGCCCGGCGCGGTATTCACAATGAGGGCGCGCGTGTGCTTGAAGAACGTCTTGAGGGCAAGGCGGAGATCGACAATGACACGGCGCGGCGTCTCTTTACGCTGATTTGCGTGCTGCATTTCGGGGGCTAATGCGCATGGCCGAGGAGCTTCCTCAGTCCGTTCTGTTCTGCTGTGACCACAATTCCGCCCGCTCGCCCATGGCCGAGGGCATCATGAAGAAGTTTTATGGTACCGGCACCTATGTGCAATCTGCCGGGGTCATGGGGGACATGGATATTGACGGCTTCTCGATTGCCGTTTGTAAGGAAATGGATGTCGAGCTGGCCCGTCATCGCACGCGCAGTTTCGACGAGATGGAAGAGTGGGGGGATGATCTTTCCTCCTTTGATCTCATCGTGGCACTCAGCCCGGCCAGCCAGCGCAAGGCGTTGGAACTGACACGGGTGTTTCACCTTGATGTGGTCTATTGGCCGATTATGGACCCCACAGGTTTGGGTGAGACACGCGAGGCCAAGTTAAACGCCTATCGTCAGAGCCGGGATCAGATCATCCAGCATCTTAAATCCCGTTGGGGAGAGCCGAGGGTCGAGGCATGAGTGCAACAGCCACTGTTCAAGCTTACTTTGACGCTTTCAACCGGGGCGATGTGGCCGCGATGCTGGCCTGTCTGTCCGACGATGTGGCGCATCATGTTAATGAGGGGCAGGTGCGGCAGGGCAAAGAGGCGTTTCGCACCTTTTGCGAACACATGAACCGCTGCTATCGCGAGGAACTGACCGATATGGTTGTGTTCGAGTCTGATGCGGGGCGTCGTGCTGCGGCCGAGTATGTGGTGAACGGCACCTATCTTGAGACCGATGAAGGATTGCCAGAAGCCAAGGGGCAGACCTATCGCCTGCCTGCGGGGTCATTCTTTTCGCTGAAAGACGGTAAGATTTCCAGGGTTGTGACCTATTACAACCTCGCCGATTGGACGCGTCAGGTGTCATGATGCGCAGGGTTGTCTTGCTTTTCTGCCTGCTACTTGGCGCATTGCCAAGCGCGGCGGGTGAGGCCGCGCCCAAGCTCGACATCTTCCCGCAGGTCATTTCGAAAAGCTGCTTTGGCGGACGTGCCGAGAGCTATGACGAATGCGGGGATCAGACCCGGCATCTGGCAGACGCAAAAGCACGTGCGGATGAGACGGGCAAAACCGTTCTGGTCATGCTGGGTGCGGAATGGTGCATCTGGTGCCATGTTCTGAAGAACTATCTCAAGGGTGAGGTCGGGTTCTTTGAATACACGCTCGAAGGTGAGTCCGGGTACAACATGAACGAATTCGCCACACAAGAGGACAAAGCGCAGGCCGCCGCGCTGGCCCGCTTTGCCGCCGAGAATTTTGTCATTGTGGCGATTGAGGATCAGTATGCTACAGGCGCGGACCGGGTTCTTGTGGACACCGGAGCCGGTGGAGAGCTGATCAACTGGATCCCGTTTATATATGTTCTTGATGCGCAAGGTCAGATGGCCGGGCGCTTGCCCACGTTTCAGGAGCGCCCAGAGATGGAGCATCGGCGCGAAGGGGTGCTTTGGTATCGCGGATATGATCGGGTGATCTTGTTGGAGGAGTTGAAGCGCTTGCGGACCAAGGCACAGGGCAGGCCGCAATGATCGACACGCTCGTTTTGACCGGAGCGGCGCTTGATGCGGCCCTGGACGATCTTGCCCGGCTGCGGATCACGGTCTTTCGCGACTGGCCTTATATTTATGACGGCGACCTGGCCTATGAGTGCGATTATCTTCAGACCTATCGTGATAGTGACGATGCCATCTTGGTTGGTGCCTTTGATGGGGACCGTTTGGTGGGGGCCTCAACTGGCACGCCGATGGAGGACCACGCCGAGGATTTTGCCGTCGCGCTGAGTGGTGCTGGCATTGCTCTCAATAACATCTTCTATTGCGCGGAAAGCGTGCTCTTGCCGGAGTATCGCGGCCATGGCGTTGGTCACGCGTTTTTTGATGCGCGCGAGGCGCATGCGCGTGGCCTTGGATGCACACATTCGGCGTTTTGCGGTGTGGTGCGCCCGGTGGATCATCCGCTGAGGCCGAAAGATCACAGACCCCTTGACGGGTTTTGGAGCAAACGCGGCTACGCGCCGGTTGAGGGGGCCGTGGCGCGGTATCGTTGGAAGGATCTGGATCAGGTTGAAGAGACTGATCACGACCTGCAATTCTGGATGCGCGCGCTTTAGTACTCCCGCAACAGGCGGCCTAATTCGGGAAGCTTGTCGTCGACACCGGCCAGCCGCATACAATCCCACAGCATCGCTTGATTGGAGCAGATCACGGGCTTGCCGAGCTTCTGTTCAATCTCGTCCACGACCTCAAGACTGCGCAGTGCGCCGCAACTCAGCAGCACGGCATCCGCATCGGGGCGGTCAATCGCGCGGGCATAGTCCTTGATGTAGTCAGGGGCGACACGCACCATTTCGGTGTCGTAGTGCAGCCCCATGCCGTGGGCTGATAAAACCTCAATACCTGCATTGGTCAGGTAGTCGACAACAGCGGTGTTCAACGCATCCGTATAGGGGCTTCCCAGCACGATCTTCCTGGCGCCGAAAGCTTCTAGCGCCTTGCGTACTCCACCCGCAAGCGAGGTCGGAATTGCGCCGGGCGCGCCTTTGGTAAGCTCATCGCAGGTTTCCTGCTCTCCCACGGCAACGGTGCCGGAGGTGCAGGCAAAACAGATTACGTCAAGACCATCATCGGGCAGAATGCGCTGCGCGGCACCGGTCAGTGAGCCGCGCACTTGTGCCAGACTTTCGGCCGAGATTTCGCGCGGCATGGTGGCCCGGGCGAAAAAGGCGCCAACGCCCTGCGGCATGTGTTGTATCATATCCTCTTCGATGGTCTGCTCATTGGGGATCAAAACAAAACCGATCCGCGCACGTGAATGACGCCCCTCATCCAGTCGTGGCGGGGTAGAAAGCAGCGCGTTAGCAAAGGTGTCAGGCGGTGTTCGCGGTGTCATGCTTGGCCTTTCCCAGGTGTAGTTTACGTTAGGTTACACCCCCCGGATGTCAGTTCCAAAGACCAATTTTCTTAGCGTTCTGTGTCTTTGCTGCACGACACTGCGCAACTTTGTTTCTCCGAAGTAAATTCAGGACTTCCCAGAGCGAATCACTTTTGTTAACCTTTCGGCAATAAAAAAATAAAAGGCAGGCATTCAGGTAATGGAAACGAGCTTTCGTGGCACGTTTGTTATCTCCTGGTCGCAAACAGAAATAGACGGTCTAGGCGGGGCTCCAGTTGGTGCTTTGACCGTTGGGGCGACATGGTTGTGGCGTGGGGATAGCGTACGGGTGGATGGACCAAGCGGCGTCTTGCGGCTTGAGAAAACAGAACATGATGACGCCCGGCGTAAATGCGCGGCGAAAATGGTCCGGCGGCTGGTCACGGCGGCCCGGACCAACACAACGCAACTCGAACAAATCGAAGTGGGTGACGCCCTGACCGACAGCTGCTTTGTCGTCACCAACGGGATCAAGAGCTACACGATCACAGTGATCGAGGTCGGCGGCGGGGCGCGGCCTTTGCTGATGTTCCTTGACGATGTGCCCCCACGCGATACCGAGATGTGGGTTGTGCATCACGCATTGCAGCAAACCAAACAGACCGCGCAAGGCACCGAAGAGGGGGGTGTGATCTGCTTTACGCCCGGCACGCGGATTGAAACACCCGAAGGGCCACGCCTTGTGGAAGAGTTGCGCGAAGGGGATTTTGTGCAGACCAAAGACAATGGCGCACAAGAGGTGCAGTGGATCGGCAGCCGCCGGATGAGCGGAGCGCGGCTTTTTGCGATGCCGCATCTGCGCCCTGTGCGCATTCGTCCCGGGGCGCTGGGACCTGATCGCCCCGACGCCGAGCTTTTGGTCAGCCCAGAACATCGCATGGTCCTGCAGGGCGACGTGGCGCGTGCGCTGTTTAACACGCCTGAGGTTCTGGTGGCGGCGCGGGATCTGGTCAATGACCGGTCCATTCTGGTCGATCTGGCGGTGCGCGAGGTGACGTATGTTCACATCCTTCTGTCGCGGCATCAGATCCTGTGGGCCAATGGTGTGGAAACCGAAAGCTTCCATCCTGCCAGCGCCGCCTTGTCGGCTTTGGATCAGGAAGATCGGCGGCGGCTGCTAGAGATCAACCCGAATTTCGAGTTCGATCCGCAATCCTATGGCGCTTTTGCACGACGCAGCTTAACGAAGTCCGAAACGGCCATTTTGCTTCACGAAGCCTCCTGAGGTCTGGCGCTCTCAAACATTCTCCGCTGGCTTGGCCTCCATACGAGCACCCTTAGCGCGCCCTTGAGGATCGCATGTTGACTCGCCCTGAAACACCTGTATAAGCGCGCCTTCATTGGTGTTGGTGGCCCCCGCAAGGGGATGCCTGTCGGCCCGGCCAAATCCGGGACAAGGACAACGCCCTTCCTGTCCACACCCCGAAAAGTGGGAACCGGTTTTCGGATCATGGTGTGGAAGCAAAGTGAGAAGGAGATCAGTCGATGACAAAGAGAACGGCTGCCAAGTACAAAATCGACCGCCGGATGGGCGAAAACATCTGGGGTCGTCCGAAATCCCCCGTCAATCGTCGTGAATATGGTCCCGGCCAGCATGGTCAGCGCCGCAAGGGCAAAATCTCTGACTTTGGCCTGCAGCTGCGCGCCAAACAGAAGCTGAAAGGCTACTACGGCGATCTGACGGAAAAACAATTTCGCCGCATCTTCCGCGATGCCGAGCGTCAGAAAGGTGACACCGGCGAGTTGCTGGTGGGTCTGCTGGAGCGCCGCCTGGACGCTGTGGTTTACCGCGCAAAATTCGTGCCCACCATTTTTGCCGCGCGTCAGTTCGTTAACCACGGTCATGTCCGTGTGAACGGTCAGAAGGTCAACATCCCGTCTTACCGCGTCAAAGAGGGTGACGTGATCGAAGTGCGTGATCGCTCCAAGCAGCTTGCTATCGTGCTGGAAGCGGCTCAGCTGCCTGAGCGCGACGTGCCGGATTACCTTGACGTGGACCATTCGAAAATGACTGCAACTTTCGTCCGCACACCTGGCCTCGGCGACGTGCCGTATCCGGTGATGATGGAACCGAACCTCGTCATCGAATTCTACGCGCAGAACTAAACTGTTCTGCATAAAGTTAGAGAGGCCGCGACGGGGACCCGCCGCGGCCTTTTCGTGTCTGAGGGGATGGTCAAGGCGGGATGCCATAGCTAGAACACCCCGCAGGGAGAGACCAATGACCAAAATCATGCCACAGCCCGGAATCCTCGAGATTGCGCCCTATGTCGGGGGCGCAAGCCATGTTGAGGGCGTCGCGAACGTGATCAAGCTTAGCTCGAACGAAAACCCGTTCGGGCCCAGTGATGCCGCGAAAGAGGCGTTCAGACGTGCGGCACATGAATTGCACCGCTATCCGTCGACCGATCATGCCGCGCTGCGCGGTGCGATTGCCGAGGTTCACGGCTTGAATGGTGATCAGATTGTTTGCGGCGTGGGCAGTGACGAGATCCTTTCGCTTCTGTGTCAGGCTTATGCCGGGCCGGGGGATGAGGTGATTCATACCGAGCAT
>JBCAZO010000050.1:0-10865 GCA_038532975.1 Pseudomonadota bacterium | reverse complement strand
TGGACGCCCTTTTGCTTTGTGTGTCCAAAGACAACGCCATTGGACATTCTGGCCAGGGTGATTTCGTGATTGATAAAAGGGGCCGTGCGGTCAGAGCTCCGGGCGCGATTTATACCGGGCTGCAAATCATCAAGACCGCTCTGGTGGAGGATGTTGCCGACACGGTGTTTTCCCTGAATGTCGTTTGGGACCGTTTGATCGCGGATACGCGACTTTGCGCAGTCACCTACCCTGGACAGTGGTGCGATGTCGGATCACCTGCCGGGGTCGCTTTGGCCGAGGCGTTTTTGGAGCAATGCGTTGACTGATATATCGCGCCCCTTGCAGGTCTATGGCGTGCCGCTCGGTGTGGATTTTCCTGCGGCTGTGGTAAATGCATTGCGGCAAGAGTACCGCGACCAGCCGCCAGAGGCTCTGGCGCGCGTTAATCTTATCGTCAACACACGCCGTATGGCGCGCCGGGTGCGGGCGCTTTTTGACGCTGGTCCGCCCTGCCTTTTGCCTCGCATAAGCCTTGTCACTGATTTTGCTGAGACTTATTTAGCGGCACATCTGCCCCAGCCTGTGCCACCGTTGCGAAGGCGGCTTGAACTGGTTCAGCTTGTCAGTCGCCTGCTTGAAGCTGAGCCTGATCTCGCCCCTCGCGCTCACCTCTATAGCCTGGCTGACAGCCTTGCGTCCCTGATGGATGAAATGCAGGCGCAAGCTGTGCATCCCGAAGACATCGAAAACATCGACATCAGCGATCAATCCGGCCACTGGGCGCGTATTTTGGCCTTTTTGGGCATTGTTAAACCCTTTTTTGAGCTTGAAACAAGCCCGCCTGATCGAGAGTGTCGCCAAAGGCTGGTGATCGAGCATCTTGCTAAAGAATGGCAGGAAGCTCCTCCAGATCATCCTGTCATTCTGGCCGGGTCCACCGGATCACGCGGGCCGACCCAAACACTCATGCAGACTGTTGCGCGGCTTCCCAATGGCAAAGTTGTCCTTCCAGGCTTTGATTTTGATCAGCCAAGGGATGTCTGGGATGAATTGATCGAGAACGGCACCGCAGAGGACCATCCGCAATTTCGCTTTGCTGATCTCATGTCCCGCTTGGGTGCGCATCCCAAGGATGTGACACCATGGCCCGAATGCCAATTGGCAAATCCCGCACGCAATCGGCTGATCTCTCTTGCCATGCGCCCTGCCCCGGTGACTGATCAATGGCTGCGCGATGGCCCCGGCCTGGAAGACGACATCGCCGAAGCAACCGAACATATCACATTGCTCGAAGCACCTTCGCCCAGAATTGAAGCGCTATGCATCGCCATGCGTCTGCGTCAGGCGGTCGAGGATGGCCTGACCGCCGCCATGATTTCAGCCGACCGAACGCTTACGCGTCAGGTGACGGCCGCGCTTGATCGCTGGCACATTGTGCCCGATGACAGTGCCGGTATCCCTTTGCAGCTATCCGCACCGGGCCGGTTTATGCGCCATGTCGCCGATCTTTTCCGCGCGCCGGCTACAACCGAACAGCTGTTTACCCTTCTAAAACATCCGCTGACGCATAGCGGCGCAGATCGCGGCCCGCATTTGCGGTACACGCGAGAGCTTGAATTGCACTTGCGCCATCGCGGCTGCCCAGTGCCAACACCCAAAATACTACACGATTGGTCCGTGTCGCTCGAAAATGCTCAGGCCGTCAAATGGAGTGATTGGGTTAGCGATAACCTGCTGAACAACCAAAACCCTGACCCAATTCCAGTCGCGGAACGCATCGCGCGCCATGTCACTTTGGCCGAGACCATTTCACGGGGTCAAATTGCGGAAGGCGTTGGCAAGTTGTGGGATGGCGAAGCTGGTGAGGAAACCCAAAAAACAGTCTCTAACCTAGCCGAACATGCATTCGCCGGTGGATCTCTGAATGCCAGCGACTATGCGCATCTCTTCAATGCCATTCTGTCACAGGAATCGGTACGCAGCGCAGATGCCCCGCATCAGGAGGTCCTGATCTGGGGTACTCTAGAGGCCCGTGTGCAGGGCGCAGACCTTCTCATCCTCTCCGGTTTGAATGAGGGTAGTTGGCCAGAAGCACCCCCTCAAGACCCCTGGCTCAATCGGGCGATGCGCAAACAAGTTGGCCTGACCTTGCCCGAGCGACGCATCGGGTTGTCCGCACATGACTTTCAACAAGCAATTTGCGCGCAAGATGTGTGGCTGACACGCTCGGTACGGTCAGAAGACGCGCAAACTGTGCCGTCCAGATGGCTCAATCGTCTTCAAAATCTGATCTGCGGCTTGCCACAAGGGGCAGGTCAGCAAGCCTTTGATCAGATGCGGCGCCGAGGGCAACTTTGGCTCGATCTTGCAAGCAAACTTGAAAAGCCCGGTGATACACCTCCTGCGACCCGTCCCGCACCCTGTCCGCCATCAAAGTTCCGTCCGCGCAAGCTTTCGGTCACTGATATCAAGCGCCTGATCCGCGATCCTTACGCCATCTATGCGCGTCACATTCTGGCTCTAAGGCCGCTGAATTCTTTGATGCGGGTGCCGGATGCGCTTTTGCGGGGGACTGTATTGCATGAAATTTTTGAAAGCTTCATTCGAGACACGGTGCAGACGCCGGAACAACTTTCGGCACATAACTTGCGATATGTTGCAGCGCGCGTGCTTGACGAAAACGTCCACTGGGCCGAGGCCAGGACCTTGTGGCAGGCGCGGATTGACCGTGTGTCCGACTGGTTCATTGAAACAGAGAAGAACCGCCGCGCGCTCGCTCACCCAACTGCCTTTGAAACAGTGGGGTCCGCTGACATCCCGGCGCTTGGTTTCACCCTGACCGCCAAAGCGGACCGCATAGATGTTGCTGCGGATGGCAGCCTCTACATCTACGATTACAAAACCGGAACTGCGCCTACGAAAGCGGAACAGCTTCACTTCGACAAACAATTGCTGCTTGAAGCAGCGATTGCCGAGCGGTCAGGCTTCAAAGATATCCAGCCGTCCCATGTAGCAAGGGCCACCTATATCGCGCTGGGCAACAAGCCGGATCAAAGCAACGCGCCGCTTGAGGAAGAGCCTCCCAACGACACCTGGTCCAAGCTTGGCCAACTGGTTTCTCGATATTTGCAAGAGGATCAGGGGTTTGTGTCTCGCCGTGCTGTGCAAAAAACGGATGAGGTGGGTGAATATGACCATCTTGCGCGATTTGGTGAATGGGAACAGGTCCATGATCCCAACCCGGAAAAGGTAGGATAATGCGCGACCTGCCTACACAGCGCCAAATTGATGCGGCGCAGCCAGATCGATCTACCTGGCTTTCGGCCAACGCGGGATCTGGCAAGACAAAGGTTCTGACAGACCGCGTTGCGCGCTTGCTATTAGAGGGCGTCGATCCGCAACACATCCTGTGCCTGACCTTCACCAAGGCCGCCGCCGCCGAAATGCAAAACCGTCTTTTTCAACGACTTGGTGCGTGGTCCATGTTGCCGGATGAGAACCTGCGCAAGGCCCTCTCTGAACTTGGCATAGATGGCGACATATCGACCCTGACACTTGGGAATGCACGTCGGCTTTTTGCCATTGCCATTGAAACGCCAGGCGGTTTGAAGATCCAGACAATCCACTCATTCTGCTCATCTCTTCTGCGCCGTTTCCCGCTAGAAGCCGAGATATCACCGCAGTTTGTTGAAATGGACGAGCGCGCAGATCAGCGGTTACGAGAAGAGATTATCGAAACAATTGCGACTGGACCGGACAAAGACGTTCTGAAAGCTGTAGCACAGCAATTCATGGGTGAGAATCTTGGATCTCTAACCCAAGATATTGCCAAACATCGTGACGCTTTTCGGCACGCCAGTACAAAAGATATCTTCAAGACACTAAACCTAGCGGAATCTGCATCAGAAACCATGGCGCTCCAGGCCGCCTTTGATGGTTCTGAATGCAATCTATGGCCGGAATTGCTTGGGCTTTTGCATGGCATTGGCGGCGCGATGTATCCTGCCATGGCCGAGCGTCTTGCAGCCATCAATGTTGACGCGCCGACACACACCGATCTCAACGCTCTCTTCGATGAGTTTCTTTACAAGAGTAAAAGTGCCCGCAATCAAATCTGGGCTTCCAAAGCCACGAATTTTCCCGATAGCCGGCACAAGAACGCGGTTCAACAGCTCGCTCCGGTCCTTGGCCGATTACACGCATTCATGGATCGTGTCGCAGAGGCAAAGCAGATCTTGCTTGCGTTGGAAGCACAACGCAAAACCTCTGTTCTTTATGACTTTGCAAATGCGTTCCTCGAAAAATACCAGGAGGCGAAACTCCGGCATGGCTTGCTTGATTTCGATGATCTTATTCTGAAAGCGCGAGACCTGTTGACTGATCGCAAGGTCGCAGACTGGGTGCTCTACAAGCTAGACGGCGGCATTGACCACATCCTCATCGACGAAGCGCAGGACAACAGCCCCGAGCAATGGGAGCTGATCGAACGGCTCGCCTCGGAATTCACCGCAGGTCAGGGCGCGCAATCCGACAAACAGCGCACGATCTTTGTTGTCGGGGATAAGAAACAGTCGATCTATTCCTTTCAGGGCGCCGATCCCGACGGGTTTGACCGTATGAAGGCCGATTTCGCCGCAAGGCTGGCGTCTGTGAATGCCCGGCTGCAGGATATGGAGATGGAGTATTCTTTTCGCTCCGCACGCACGATCCTGCGCGTGGTGGATCAGACGTTTGCCAACTATGAAGCCAGCGGGTTCACTCAACGCGAGCCGCACAAGGCGTTCAAGGCTGACATGCCAGGCCGTGTTGATCTCTGGCCGGTGTTCGAAAAGCCAAAGACGACCGAACCACCAGAATGGTACATGCCGGTCGACGTGCTGGCCGAGGATGACCCGGCCACAGAATTGGCCCGCAACATCGCGTATCAGATCAAGTCGATGATCGGCGCGCCGCTTCCGAATGAAGACGGCACTTCGGCGCGGCCGATCAAAGCAGGGGATGTGCTCATTCTTGTGCAAAGGCGATCTAAGATTTTCCATGAAATAATCCGCGAATGTAAATCTCTGGGTCTACCCGTTGCAGGCTCGGACCGGCTTCGTGTGACGGCGGAATTGGCCGTGCGCGATCTGCTTGCGCTGCTTTCCTTTCTCGCCACGCCCGAAGACGATCTCTCTCTTGCAGCCATTCTCCGCTCGCCGCTGTTTGGCTGGAGCGAGGCACAGCTCTTTGACCTCGCCCATGCACGCAAACAGAAATATCTCTGGGCCGAATTGCGCGACAGGAAAGCGGATTTTGCTGAAACAG
This sequence comes from Pseudomonadota bacterium, assembly GCA_038532975.1. GTDB lineage: Bacteria > Pseudomonadota > Alphaproteobacteria > Rhodobacterales > Rhodobacteraceae > Roseovarius. Next base: position 5,579 of record JBCAZO010000050.1, on the reverse strand, counting down.
TCTCGATTCTCGACGATTTGCGCGACATGGCTGACTTCCTCCGGCCCTATGATCTTCTGGAGCGCTGCCTCACGCGCCACAACGGCCGACACCTTCTATTATCCCGCCTCGGAGCTGAGGCAGAAGACGGGATCGACGCCCTGTTGGGTCTGGCCATGTCGTTTGAACGGCAATCTGTCGATAGCCTGACAGGGTTTCTCATCTGGATGGAGGCAGACAAGCTTGAAATCAAACGTCAGATGGAAACCACCGGTGATAGCATTCGTGTGATGACCGTACATGGCGCCAAGGGCCTGGAATCCCCGATTGTCATTCTGCCGGATTGCGCCAAAAGAGACGTGCGCATGGAGTCGCAAACTTTTGTTTTGAACAAAAAGCCACTCTGGCGGCCTGCGACAGATGATCTGCCAACATGCCTGCGAGAGGCGCGGGATGCAGAGCGCACCGCGCAAAACGCCGAAAGAGACCGCTTGCTCTACGTTGCAATGACACGAGCTGAGCAATGGCTGATCGTCGCCGCTGCGGGGTCTCTCGATAAAGAGGGGCGGGATTGGTACAGCAAGGTCCAGACCGGTCTTGTCGCGGCCCATGCCAAATCGCATGATTTTGCCAATGGCACGGGCCTCCGTCTCGAAGATGGAGCGTGGCTTGCCACTATGCCCGAAGATGCGCCAACCGAAGAAAACTCCGATCCAAAGCTGCCGGAAATTTTCGTAAAAACAGTCTCTGATCCAGCTAAAGTCAAAGATGTTCTGACACCTTCTGATCTTGGCGGGGCCAAAGCCCTGCCATCGGAAGAGGGTCAGGATGAGGTAGCTGCCAAGCGACGTGGACGACAAATTCATACGCTTTTAGAGTACCTGCCAAATTGCGCGGTCGATCAATGGCCATCGCGCGCCAAAGACTTGCTATCGTCTGGATCTGACCAGGCGGACCCACAGGACATTGCCGACTTGCTGACCGAGGCGTCACAGGTGCTTAACAAACCTGACCTGGCCTTTCTCTTCGCCCAAGACACCCTTGCCGAAGCGCCCATTTCCGCGCCAGTTGAGGCGTTGTCGGGCCGTCGCATCCATGGTGTGGTTGATCGTTTGATCCTGTCGAACAACAAAATTCTGGCGGTTGATTTCAAGACCAATGCCGCAGTCCCCGAAACGCCAGAAACCTGCCCCGAGGGTCTGCTGCGTCAGATGGGCGCCTATGCCCATGCTTTGCATCAGATTTACCCGGGCCATCAGGTGGAAACAGCCTTGCTATGGACGCGGACCGCAACGCTTATGCGCCTGCCACACGATCTTGTGACAGAGGCGGTGAAGAACACCCATATATCTTGACGCTCCCGCGACACCTACATAGGTTCTCTCCAAACCTGACACTTGAGGAGACTTAACATGGCCACCGTTGCCGTCACCGACGATACTTTCGACGCCGAAGTGAAAAACTCTGACATTCCGGTTGTGGTCGATTTCTGGGCCGAATGGTGCGGCCCCTGCAAACAGATTGGTCCAGCTCTGGAAGAACTGTCTTCCGAAATGGACGGCAAAGTGAAAATCGTAAAGGTGAACGTGGACGAAAACCCCAACTCACCGTCGCAAATGGGCGTCCGCGGCATCCCGGCGCTTTTCATCTTCAAGGATGGCGAAGTGGTCTCGAACCGCGCTGGCGCGGCCCCAAAGGCTTCGTTGCAAAGCTGGATCGAAGAGTCGATTTAAGCCCTTTGGAATAGTCAAGAAGGGTCGCACTCTGCGGCCCTTTTTCTTTGTCTGGCTTGCTTTGATCGCACCTCGGTTCCATAGTCACCGGTAAAATACAGGAGCAGACATGAGCAACGAATTCCCCGGCTGGCACGGCACCACCATCATCGGCGTCAAAAAAGGCGGTGAAGTGGTTATCGCAGGCGACGGACAAGTCAGCCTTGGACAAACCGTGATCAAAGGCACGGCGCGCAAGGTGAGACGCTTGTCACCCGGTGGATACGATGTGGTCGCTGGATTCGCCGGGTCTACGGCGGATGCCTTCACACTTCTAGAGCGCTTGGAATCCAAGCTGGAGGCCACCCCTGGCCAGCTTCAACGCGCCAGCGTGGAACTGGCCAAGGACTGGCGCACCGACAAATACCTGCAAAAGCTTGAGGCCATGCTGATCGTGTCGGACGGGGCCGAGCTTTATGTCATTACTGGTGCTGGTGACGTTCTGGAACCCGAACATGATGTGACGGCCATCGGTTCGGGCGGCAACTACGCCCTGGCCGCGGCGCGCGGCATGATGGACAGCAAGAAATCTGCCGAAGAGGTGGCGCGCTCTGCCATGGCCATCGCTGCAGACATCTGCGTCTACACCAATGGCAACCTGACAATTGAGACGATCGGAAAAGACTGATCATGCAGATCAACGAGGACGACCTGCGCGCTGCCACAGCGGCAGGCATCATCGATGAGGCACAGGCCGCACGTCTCGGATCGCTCGCCCATCAACGTGCCGGGCGTCTGGCCAAAGGCCTGGCCGAAGATGAACCGTTTGAGCTGTTTCGCGGCTTTGCCGAGATCTTCATCTCTATTGGCCTCATACTTCTCATCTCAAGTGCCATTGCCTTTGCCGCCTCCATCGGTGGGGTCGTTGCGATAACGCTTGGGCTTGCCGGGCTTTGCTGGCTCGCGGGCACGTATTTCACACTCAAACGCCGGATGAGCCTTCCGTCCATCGTGCTGGTTTCAGGTTTCAGTATGGGCATTTCCGGGTTCTTCGGTTGGATACTCGACGTGATCGGCCTGCCGAATGATCAGGGATGGGTCATTTCGCTGTTTGGCGTTTTGGGCATCGGCGCAATGCTTCTGCACTACCGTACTTTCCGTGTGCCCTATTCGATGTTCATTGCAGGTCTCTACGGGCTTTCCGTGGTCTTTGGCATTACTGGCAACTTCACCATCGGAGACTTTTTCACCTCGGACTGGGACACAATCTTTGACCTGCGGGATGGCAGTGGGCTTGCGCTGGGCACGCTGATCTTTGGTGTTTTGGCTTTTGTCGCCGGGCTATGGTTCGACACGCGCGACCCGCACCGCGTGGGTCGGATGGCGCGCTCGGCTTTTTGGCTGCACCTTCTGGCGGCTCCGGCCCTGGTCAACACGATCATGATGACAGCTTATAATGTGCCAGGTGCCCTCGGTGTGGTGTTGACGATTGTCGGCTTGGTTGTGGTCACGATCTTTGCTCTGATCATCGACCGCCGCTCATTTCTGACCGCGGGTTTGGGCTATCTTGCAGCGCTCATCTTCTTGGCGATGCAACAGGGCAATGGCGATCTGTCCATTCCAACTCTGATGCTGATCCTCGGGGCGATTGTGACCGGTTTGGGCACGTTCTGGACCAACCTGCGTATTTCGCTTATGCGTGCCTTGCCGAGTTTTCCGGGCAAGGACCGATTGCCACCTTACGATGACCCAACCCAGAACAATGAATAAGGCCGACGATTGCGCGCCGGCCTCATTTGGTCAATCGGGTGATGTGATCAGTTCAACTTGGCAACGCCAAGCGGGACATTGAACTTTTCGCACCAGATCCAGACCTCGTTATACTTGGCGCCATCTGTCGCGTTGGGGATAACGTAAGACTGCGCGCCGGTGTTTGAGGTCAGCACGGTGCCAACCAGCGTTGACTTGTCATACCCATTGTTGCCCAGCGCAACCTTGGGATCCGGCGCACCATCGAACCAGAAATCATCGAGCAGGTTCACAACGATCTTGCCATCCTGCTCAACCAGCTCGGCGCGACCCTTGGTCACGTGGTTGCTCTTGCCTGTAAATTCACCAATGCGGCCATGACCCCCGGCAAATGCGGGGGCAACACCCAAAGCAGCGGTTGCTGTAGCGGCGGCAACACCGCTCATCAAAAATTGTCTGCGGTTCTGCATGAAACTTCTCCTGGCTTTGAACACCCACCCAAACTAACCGCCTTTGATCCAACATACATCCACGATCACGCCAATCTCACTTTCCGTGATCCCCCGTCAACGCTTGCCTTTTGCCCTCTCATGCGTAGGGTCCGCTCTGATGATATCACAGGACACACCATGACCGACCTCACTCCGCGCGAAATCGTATCCGAGCTTGACCGCTTCATCATCGGCCAGAAAGACGCCAAGCGCGCCACCGCGGTGGCCCTGCGCAACCGCTGGCGCCGCAAGCAGCTCTCTGATGACCTGCGCGAGGAAGTCTACCCTAAAAACATCCTCATGATCGGCCCCACAGGCGTAGGAAAAACAGAGATTTCCCGCCGTCTGGCCAAACTTGCCCGCGCCCCCTTTATCAAGGTTGAAGCCACCAAATTCACCGAAGTCGGGTATGTCGGCCGCGACGTCGAACAGATCATCCGCGATCTTGTCGACACCGCCATCGCCCAGACCCGCGACCACATGCGCGAAGACGTCAAGGCCCGCGCCCATCAACAGGCCGAGGACCGCGTGATCGAGGCCATCGCAGGAGAAGACGCCCGCGACGCCACCCGCGAAATGTTTCGAAAAAAACTCAAAACCGGTGAGCTGGATGAAACAATTATCGAGCTTGACGTGGCCGACCATTCAAATCCCATGGGCATGATGGACATCCCCGGTCAGCCCGGATCACAGATGGGCATGATGAACCTCGGCGATATCTTCGGGAAGGCCTTTGGCGGGCGCACCGTGCGCCGCAAACTGACCGTGGCCGAAAGCTATGAGATCCTCATCGGTGAAGAGGCCGACAAACTGCTCGACGATGAAACCGTCAATCGCGCCGCCATGGACGCGGTCGAGCAGAACGGCATCGTCTTTCTTGATGAGATTGACAAGGTCTGCGCCCGATCCGATGCCCGCGGCGCCGATGTCAGCCGCGAAGGCGTGCAGCGGGACCTGCTCCCGCTCATTGAGGGCACGACCGTGTCCACCAAACACGGCCCCGTCAAAACCGACCATATCCTCTTCATCGCCAGCGGCGCGTTTCACATCGCCAAACCGTCGGATCTGCTGCCGGAACTGCAAGGCCGCCTGCCCATCCGCGTGGAACTGCGCGCCCTGACCGAGGAAGATTTCGTGCGCATCCTGACCGAAACGGACAATGCCCTTACCCGGCAATACACCGCACTCATGGGCACCGAAGAGGTCAAGGTCGAGTTCACGGAAGACGGCATCGCCGCCCTGGCCCGCATCGCGGCAGAGGTCAACCAGACGGTCGAAAACATCGGCGCGCGGCGGCTCTACACCGTGATGGAACGCGTGTTTGAGGAACTCAGCTTCACCGCCCCGGATCGGTCAGGAGATGAGATCGTGGTGGATGCAAGCTTTGTCGAGGCCAACCTCGGCGAGCTGATGAAGTCCGCAGATTTGTCGCGGTATGTTTTGTAGGCAATGAAGTTTGCAAAATAGATCAGAAATCACCGTGCAGAAAACTCTAATCTAGGCTTCTCGCAACCAACTCAGCATTTGTTGTAGGCCTGAATAGTCAGGTAACTTCTTTCTGAACTCTGCGTCTGGATAGTTTTCTAGAAAAGATAAGTGGGACCTTGTGCTCTTTGACGTAAGTCCAAGGTGAGCTTCAATTGTACCT
>JBCAZO010000049.1:0-10932 GCA_038532975.1 Pseudomonadota bacterium | reverse complement strand
AATCGGCCCACGAAATTCTGCGCCGCAACCGATTGAATATGCTTCATAAAATCCGAGAGATTTGCCTACAAGCCGCAGACCTGCGCAAGCTTGAGGGCTAAGCGGACAGAGACACTCTGTCTATTCCGCCTGACACCTCTTGCCTATTAAATCAGCATAGTTATGCTGCGTGCGAGAAGGAAACGCCGCAGTGCAGCAAAACGACCCGAATATCACCTTGATCACGCCGGATGCGCCCATGGCGGCCAGCACCCATGGCGGACGGGCAAAATGCCTGCAACGCCTCGTGAGGCTGGAGTTGCCGGTGCCACGCACTGTCGCGCTGTCGTTCGAGGCGGTGAATCGCATTGCCACGGGTGAAGCCCCGGATATGTCAGCCCTTCTTGAACCCTTCGGCGACTCGGCGCTGCTCTGTGTCAGACCTTCCTCGGAAGACCCTGACTGGGGCGGGCCGGGCGCAATCCTGAACATCGGGATGAATGACGCGCGTTATGTCGAACTTTCTGACCGGATCGGTAAGGCGGCTGCGGCCAATCTGTACCTGCGTTTTGTGCAATCCTATTCAGTGCATGTGGCACGGGTGGATCCCGATCTTTTTGATGACCTCTCGGACGAGCCGATTGAGGCCTTGGGAGAGGCGCTGGCAGCCTATGAGGAAGACATCGAAGAGGCGTTTCCGCAGGATACCGGCGCGCAGCTTCTGGAGGTGCTGAAATCCATGGCGCGCGCCTGGCAGGGCACGACAGCGCGGCTTTTGCGCCAGGCCAAAGGCGCACCTGCTGATGCCGGGCTTGGCCTTGTGGTGCAGGAAATGGCGCTGGGGCTTGGTACGGGCGTAAGTGGCTCTGGCGTGATGCAGTTGGTCAACTCGGACACGGGCGCGCGGCAATGCACGGGCCGGTATCTGAGCCAAAGCCAGGGGCGTGAGGCGCTGAGCCGCGAAAAGGACGCGATGTTCCTGCAAAAAGATGACCGCGGACCGTCGCTTCAGGAGATGGCGCCAGAGGCCTTTGCCGATCTCAAGACCTACACGAAACTGATGCGCGAAAAGCTTCGCGAAGAGATGCAGTCGGAGTTCACCATTGAAGATGGCAAGGTGTACCTGCTCGATGGCGTGCGTGTGGCGCGCAGCGCGCGCGCAGCGGTGTCGATTGCCGTGGCGCTGGCCGAGGATGGCATCATCACCCGCGAAGAGGCGCTCATGCGCATAGAGCCGCGTGCGCTCAATGAGCTGCTTCACCGTCAGATTGATCCCGAAGCCACCCGTGACCAGCTGGCGCGCGGTATCGGCGCAAGTCCGGGGGCTGCCTCGGGCAAGATTGTCTTTACAGCCGCCGATGCGCAGGCTGCCGATGCCCAGGGTGAGGCAACTATTCTGGTACGTCGCGAAACCAGCCCCGAAGACATTCGTGGCATGCACGCTGCTGCCGGCGTGCTGACCGAGCGCGGCGGGATCACCAGCCACGCCGCCGTGATTGGTCGCGGCATCGGCAAACCCTGCGTTGTGGGGGCCTCTGACATCAAGTTCCAGACCAAGCGCAAGCGTTTGGTTTTCCCCGATGGCAGGACGTTGAAAGCCGGTGATGTAATCACCATTGACGGCGGCAGCGGCGAGGTTCTGGCCGGTCAGCCCCGCATGTTAGAGGCAGCGCGCGATGACAGTTTCAAGACGCTCATGGAATGGGCCGACGCCACCCGCGATATCGAGGTGCGCGCCAATGCCGATACCCCTGAGGACGCGCTTGTGGCACAGAACTTCAAGGCGCAGGGCATCGGGCTCTGCCGGACGGAACATATGTTCGTGGATCCCAGCCGCCTGATTGCCATTCGCGAGATGATCTTTGCAGATTCCAGCGAGGACCGTGCCTCAGCGCTGGAAGTGCTTTTGCCGATGCAGCGCGCGGATTTTATCGATCTCTTCCGCATCATGCAGGGGCTTCCGGTTTGCATTCGTCTCTTTGACCCGCCGCTTCATGAATATCTGCCCTCAGACCGTGACGGCATTCGTGAACTGGCCGAAGCGCTTGATCTGCCGGTCGCGGATGTGACCGCGCGGGTAGAGGCGCTTGATGAATACAACCCCATGCTTGGTATGCGCGGTGTACGTTTGGGTATCGCCGTTCCTGAAATCTACGAAATGCAGGCGCGTGCGATTTTCGAGGCCACGGTCGAGGCCAGCTATGACGGCAAAGCAGTTGTGCCTGAGATCATGATCCCGCTGGTGTCTGCCATGCGCGAGGTCGAACTGGTCAAGAAAAGCGTTGATGCTGTGGCCGCGGCTGTGCGCACCGAAACGGGCAGCGACTTTACCTATCGTCTGGGTGTGATGGTGGAAACGCCGCGGGCCGCCCTGCGCGCCCATGAGATTGCGCAGCACGTTTCATTCCTCAGCTTTGGAACCAATGATCTTACACAAATGACCTATGGCCTGAGCCGCGATGATGCGGGGCGGTTTATGTCGGCCTATGTGCAGCAGGGCGTTTACCCCGAAGACCCGTTTCACGTGCTTGATGTGGACGGGGTGGGTGAGCTTCTGGAGATTGGCGCCAAGCGGGGCAGGGAGGCTGCGCCAGAATTAACCCTGTCCATTTGCGGCGAACATGGCGGCAACCCCGAATCAATCGCATTCTGCCGAAATGCGGGGTTTGACTACGTTTCCTGCTCACCTTTCCGGGTTCCGGTGGCGCGACTTGCTGCCGCACAGTTGGCGGTAAAAGACAAGGTTACGTAGACAATACGCCCCCGAACGTCAGATTTGCCAAGATCTGAGGTCAATACGCTTCCATTTATTGCTTTGTGGCGGAAATGTGCCGAGGCTGGACTAGACCGAAAGCGCTATTTTTCCTATATGCGCCGTGAAATACGGCCAAATTGCGGCCAAGAAAGACCTGGGGGCTAAGATGAAAAAGCTAACAGCGCTCGCGCTGATGGCATTTGGTACGGTTGGATATGCCGAGCCGGATGCGGGCCAATTCTCTGCGCACAACCACCGTGTATTGGGCTCTATACCGAGTTCGATTGTTGTGAATGTAGACGAAGTTAAAACCGACATTTCCTACACCAAGGATTGGATTGAGGGGCAAACGCTCAAAGGTGGGGACTCCGAATGGGAATGCCTTGCTGAGGCGATTTACTTTGAAGCGCGTGGTGAGAGCGTGAAAGGCCAGTTTGCCGTTGCCGAAGTGATCCTGAACCGTGTGGACAGCGCGACCTTCCCTGATACGATCTGTGGTGTTGTGAACCAGGGGACTGGGCGTAAGTACCAGTGCCAGTTTACCTATACCTGCGATGGTTACAAGGAAGTCATCAACGAGCCCAAGACATACAAACGCGTGGGCAAGGTGGCACAGATCATGGTTCAGGAGGGCGCGCCGCGGAATCTGACCGATGGCGCAACACACTATCACACCAAGGCCGTGAATCCACGTTGGGCCCGGAAATTCCCGCGCACCACGACTATTGGTGTGCATCATTTCTATCGCATGCCGACACGCGTCACATCGAACTGATCGGCCAGTAGAATCCGGTTGACATGACCCTCCGCGCCGTTAAAAGGCAGGCTTCATGACGCATTTCGCGGGGTGACAACCGCCCTGCTGCAGGAGAGACAAAATGGCGAAGCCGACCACCATCAAAATCCGCCTGAACTCGACCGCGGACACGGGGCATTTCTATGTCACCAAGAAAAACGCACGTACCATGACCGAAAAGATGGTTGTGCGCAAATACGACCCGGTTGCGCGCAAGCATGTCGAATATAAAGAAGGCAAGATCAAGTAAGATCAGCCTTTGTTGAGTTTTGAAAGGCCGCGCCCGAAAGGTGCGGCTTTTTTTGTTGTGGCGGGTATCGCGCCATGTCGCCCTGCCTGCGTTCATCATTGATATTCATGCAAACGCATTTGATCGAATTTGGAAGCTGTGAGACATTTTTAACATTAGCTTAGTTTTTTAGGATTTTGATATGTTCAATTCAGTCACAAAAGCTGCGTGTTTTGCAGCCGCTTGCGCCCTTGCACCAACAGCACATGCTGCCACAGTCACCTTTGACATCGAAATTGCCGGTGTCACAGGCATGTTTGATGCCCCCGAAGAGGGCGGGTTGCTGTCGAGCTTTAACATCACCTTGGGCGGGGTCACGTTCGACACCCTTGGTATGGGCGTTTCCGCCCCGGTCTATAATGCCGTGGACAATGATATTCGTGGCAATGGATCCACAGAAGCCTCCATCCTGAATTCCGTGGCAGGGCCTGGCTGTGCTGCCTTGTCCTGCATCCTATCGCTTGAGGACTCGGTTGATCCAGGTGTGGTTCCGCCGCTTTATGCGATCTTTCCACTCGAAGGCGGCATTCCGGGCACGGTTACAAGCGCAGGTGAATATGCGATCACAGGCCCTGCACCCATACCACTGCCCGCTCCGTTGGCCTTGTTGCTTGGTGCCATTCTAAGCCTACTGGGGCTGCGGAAGATGAGAGATTGGGGACGAAACTTCACGTCCGGTGGCCAAGCGGCAAACACCACTTGAGCTAAGCCCTCGTAATACCCTAGCGCCTTGAAAACAGTTTGTTTTCAGACAGGATAAAATAAGTATAGAATTAGCTGGATTCAGCCCGAATTCAGCCAAAGTCTCTGGCGACTGTTCTTCCGAAGACCTGTTGTTTTTGGAAGTGAGTTATGAGTGGGCTGATTAAAAAATACGCGCCTCAGATTGGGTATATTATATTTCCGAATTTGCGTCGGGAGTTGATTGGGTCTGGCGAGGCACAAAACAGGGCCCCTGGCGCACCTGTCAGCCTGCTGGTCAAAGCGCATTACCACGATGATCCTGACGCACTTTTTGCCAAAGCCAGCAGTTTTGCCGACGTCATGCATGTCACGCGCCGCATTGCCAAATATAAACATCTGCCCCCGGTCCGGATGGAGCGGGGTAAGACATACACCACCGATATCCGTGTCTTTGGTGTGTTCCGGTATGCCAACTACAAAATCCGGATTGATCACATGAACCCGCTTGATCGCGTCTTGATCACGCATGAAGGAAACCGGGACGTTCGGTCGTGGAAGCACCGCGTCGACGTCAAGTCATCGCGTACAGGTGCGGTCTGGACAGATTACCTTGAGATTGACGCCGGGTTCCTGACCCCGCTTGCCTGCCTCTTTGCGCGGTTCATGTATGTGCATCGGCACAAGCAGCGTGGGGCTGTGACAACGCGGTCTGTGCTGGGCGAAAAGGCCACTAAAGTGCACGATATGGCGGTGAAAGATAATCGCGGTTTTTCCGAAAACATCTGAACTCTACACGACGCAAAGAAAAAGGCCGACCCAAAGGGCCGACCTTTCTTTGACATATGGCGCTGTATCTATTCGCGATTGCCCAACAGGTTCAGCAGGAAGATGAACATGTTGATAAAATCGAGATAGAGGTTCAGCGCGCCCATGATGGCGGCTTTTCCAAGCCACTCGCTATCACCGTGGTGGGCATGAGCGAGATAGGTGTTCTTGATGTTCTGCGTGTCATAAGCGGTCAGACCCGCAAAGATCAGTACACCGATCACCGAGATTGCAAACATCATGGCACTCGACAGGATGAAGAGGTTCACGATCGAAGCAATTATGAGGCCGATCACACCCATGATCAGGAAACTGCCCCAGCCGGAAATGTCTTTCTTGGTGGTGTAGCCCCAAAGAGACAGACCAGCGAAGGAAATCGCCGTGATCAGAAAGACCTGCGCAATCGAGAAGTCGGTGAAGACCACGAAAATATACGAGATCGACACACCCATCACCGCTGCGAAGGTGTAGAAGAAGAGTTGTGCCGCCGCCGCGGAAAGTTTATTGATCATCGCGCTAAATGCGAAAACCATGATCAACGGCGCAAACATCACGATATAACGCGTGAACCCGGTGAACAGGGTGTTCATCAGTGCCGCGTTGTTGCCAACCGCCCAGGCAGCCGCAAAGGTCAGCACCATGCCAATCGACATGGTCGCATAGACCTTATTCATATGGGCGCGTAGACCTTCGTCGATCTCAGCCGTACGCGCGCCAGTAGACGTCCGGATCGTTTCGAATTCAGCCATTAAAGCCTCCGATAAGTGTCCCAAACAAAGTCCGTGACGGACCTTGCGTCTAATATCGGTAAGGTTGAAGGGCTTTTCAAGCAATTCTGGGGCGAAAAATTGACAGAAATACTCTGATAGCGTCTTTTAGAGCGTTTTGCGACAAACCGACGCTGGAATAGGGTGCGAAACGCGTGAAAAATCCATGATTTCACGCGTTTCGCGGTATTTTAAAGCCTTGGATCTGGCGCCACATGTTTTAGCGCGCCACGTCCCAGATCGGGCGATTTGCTTCTAATTCCGCTTCTTCGCGTGTCAGGCCAATGTCGCTCAGCGCACGGTCATCCAGGCGCGACAGGGCGCGGCGCTCACGGTAGACAGCGAACATATCAGCAAGTGAGGCACGGCGTGCTGTGGCGTTTGCATGTGTGCGGCGGGTGGATACGGTTAGCATTGGTATATCCTTTCAATTTTAGTGATACGTTTTTTGGTTGCATCTTTTCTGTTGATATATCTGGCATAGAGGGTATGATTTTTAAAATGAATGTTTGATCGACCTATCATCAAGGATTGTGATGCAATGAGAAATCTGGATATGACCACGCTCCGGTCCTTCATGACGGTGGCGGAACAGGGCGGCGTCACACGCGCGGCCCAGGTGCTGAACCTCACACAATCGGCGGTCTCGATGCAGCTCAAGCGGCTTGAAGAGATGCTGGGCATTGATTTGATGGATCGCTCAAACCGGCGCATTGCACTTACGGCATCAGGCGAGCAGCTTTTGACATACGCACGCCGTATTGTGGATCTCAATGATGAGGCGGTGGGGCGTCTGGCCGATGAGATTTTCGAAGGCGAACTGACGCTGGGCGTGCCGCACGACATCGTCTATCCGGTGATCCCGCGTGTCTTGAAGACCTTCAACAGTGTTTTTCCCAGGGTCAATGTGGCGCTGAAATCATCCAGCACTGTCAAACTGCATGAGTCTCTGAAGCGCGGCGAGGTTGACCTTATCCTAACCACCGAGGAACAGCTTGCCCCAGGCGGTGAGACCCTGGCCGAAATGCCACTCAAATGGGTGGGCGCGATGGGCGGACAGGCGTGGCGGAAACGACCTCTGCGCCTAGGCTTTTGCCGGTTCTGCATTTTCCGTCCCATCGTTTTGCGCCGTCTGGACGCCATGGGCATCCCATGGGAACTGGCCATTGAGTCGGATGAGGACCGCTCGGTGGAAGCGTTGATCAGCGCTGATCTTGCCGTGGGCGCGCTTCTGGAATCAAGCATTCCGCCCCATCAGGAGGCGATTAACGCGCCTGGCCAGCTTCCTGAATTGGGGATTCAGCAGGTCAATATGTACGGCGCGACCGGGCGCGACGAGATCGCCACCAAACTGGCCGACCTGCTACGACAGGGCTATTGCGCCACACCACCCGCGTTGCTGCGTCAAGCCTGAAGCGGATCAACCCTGATCCATTGTGATCACCACCTTGCCGGTTGATTTCCGGCTGCGCAAAAGCTCCAACCCTTTGGCGGCCTCATCAAGCGGCAGAGTGTGGCTGATATGGGGTTTGAGTTTTCCTGCCTCATACCAAGACAGAAGCTTTGCCAGGCTATCGGTGATAACCTGAGGTTTAAAGGCAAGGTAGCCACCCCAATATAGCCCTAGAACTGAGAGGTTCTTGACCAACAGGTGATTGGCTGGGATTTGAGGAATATCCCCGCTGGCAAATCCAATCGCCAGCAGGCGCGCCTCGGGCTTGCAGGCGCGAAAGGCGGCTTTGAACTGATCCCCGCCCACAGGGTCATAGACGACGTCGACACCGCCCAAAGCGCGACAGGCCTCTCTTATATCTTCCGTTTTGGCGTCAATCAGATGATCGGCCCCGGCGGCCTTGGCCACCTCCAGCTTGTCCGCGCCTCTTGCGCAGGCAATGACCGTGGCGCCCATGAGCTTGCCGATTTCCACCGCCGTTGAGCCCACACCTCCGGCCGCCCCCAGCACCAAGAGCGTTTCCCCCGGTTGAAGCTGTGCCTTGTGATCCAGCGCCACGTGGCTGGTGCCATAGGCAATCTGAAACGCGGCGGCATCGGTGAAAGGCATCGTATCCGGCAATTTGACCGCGCGGTTGGCCGGAAAAGCGCCAAACTCTGCCAGCCCCCCCTGGCCGCCAAACACCGCCACTCTGTCTCCGACGGTGAAACCTGTCACATCAGTGCCCAAAGCCTCAATCGTACCGGCCACCTCCATGCCTAGGGTAAAGGGTGGCTCAGGTGTGTCCTGATACTCACCCTTGACCATCAACAGATCGGCAAAGTTGAGACCACACGCCCCAATCCGCACCAAAATCTCATTTGCCTGCGGGTCTGGTGGATCACACGCAACAAGAGCAGGTGCCGCATCCGAGGCTAAGAGGCGAAAAGCACGCATCCACAACAGTCCTTTGTCAGTTTGGGCAAGGTCTTGCCCTTGGTTGGCGAAAATCTGCAGGTGATGCAAGACCGTCTTTGTCGCGCAACTGTTGCGAAATCTCAAATACTGGGCTATGCTCGTGTAGATTGTGAGGTGTAAAATAAATCTCGTTATCGTTTATCAGAGCATCTTGTCTTTTGACTTCTAGGTGGTAATTTTCCCCTGCGCGGCTGGGATGCGCCGTGAGTATAAACGAAATGCGTGGTCCAGGCTGCAATTGGCCGAGACCTGTCGCGCTAACACTGTGAAAGGATTGCCCATGCCGCACCCCGTAGATGTGCATGTCGGTAAACGGATACGTCATCGCAGATGGCTTGTCGGGATGACACAGCAACAGCTTGCTGAAAGTGTCGGAATCAAGTTCCAGCAAATCCAGAAGTATGAAACCGGTGCAAACCGGGTCAGCGCATCGCGCCTCTGGGATATTGCCGGATCTATGGATGTGGATGTGAGTTTCTTTTTCGAAGGGCTGGAGCGATCTACTGAGAACAAGCAGACCACAGATGCAGCGCCGGCTGATCTTTTGGGGGACAAAGAAGCGCTGGATTTGATCCGGTCTTATTATTCGATCCCCGAAAATCAACGCCGCCGCCTGTTCGATCTTGCCCGCGTCCTGAGCGACGTGGCTTGAGCCAAACGCCAGTCCGGTCTAGTCATGCCGCCTAGGGGCGGCATGAGGGCTCTGGAATGGATCAGTCGGATATTGTTGAAACGGCGCATGCGCTGGCAGATGCGGCGCGTGAAGCGACCCTGCCTTGGTTTCGCACCAAAAACCTTCTGGCCGAGAATAAGGCCGATAAATCCAAGCCCTTTGATCCCGTGACGCGTGCCGATCGCGCTGCTGAAGAAGCGATGCGAAACGTGCTGGCGGTGCGCAGGCCGGATGATGCCATTTTGGGAGAAGAATTCGGGGCCACTGGCGGACGCACCGGGCTGACATGGGTGCTGGACCCGATTGATGGAACACGCGGTTTTTTAACCGGAACGCCGACCTGGGGCGTCCTGATCGCGCTTTCGGATGAGAATGGGCCGCTCTACGGGCTCATCGACCAGCCCTATATCGGAGAGCGTTTCGAAGGCGGCCTGGGCCGGGCGGAGATGTCCGGGCCTCATGGTCGCAAAAGCTTGGCGACCTGCGGCAATCGTCCTCTTGGAGAGGCAAATCTCTTCACCACTTTTCCTGAGGTTGGCAGTAAGACCGAAGGCGAGGCCTTCCGCGCGGTCGCTGAAAAGGTGCAATTCGTGCGCTATGGCATGGATTGCTATGCCTATGCGCTTTTGGCTTCGGGCCAGGTGGATCTGGTGATCGAGGCAGGGCTCAACGCCTATGATATCCAGGCGCCCATCGCGGTGATCGAGGCCGCAGGGGGTATTGTCACGGATTGGCACGGCGGACCTGCGCATCACGGCGGGCAGGTTGTTGCCGCAGCAGGGCGGATGCAGCACAAAGCGGCGATGGATATTCTGTCGAACTTTGTTTGAGTGGCAGTGAGCGCAATCTCGCGAGTTGGCTCAGCACCAGTGGCGATTGCTTTTCGCGTTACATAATGTCAGCGACATGAGACTCCGAATTCTAACCATCTTTGTTCTCGCCATGACCTTGGTCGCGACACCTCTGACCGCCCAAGAGCTTCGTGACGCCAGTGAGTCGGCCCGGGCTTGGCTGAATGACTACCGCGCGAAAAAAAATGCTCCGGCGCTTGGAACGTCACCACAACTGACAAAAGCCGCCGCCGCCCACGCGCGCGATATGGCGCGCAAGGGGTTCTTCAGCCATCAGGGATCGGACGGAAGTTCTGTGGCGGACCGGGTGCGACGCCAGGGATATGGGTATTGCTTCGTGGCCGAGAATATTGCCAAGGGGCAACGTGATCTGGGGGCTGTCTTGCAAAGCTGGGCGGGGTCTAAGGGACACAGACGGAACATGCTTAGCCGTGAGGCGCGCGATTTCGCGCTGGTGCGCGGGCCGGACAATATCTGGGTGATGGTTCTGGGACGACCGGGCTGCTAGGCGCGCGGGAGGCCATCTATCTCGAAACAGATGTGTGTCTCGACCGCCCACACACGTCACACACTCCGTACTCAAAAGGCGGCCGCAACACACATCGGCGGTTCTACGCCGAGTTTGTGGCCGGAATTGGGGCAGAACAGGGTTTGCGCAAGACCAATTCACGGCAGAGGGTCACAAAGGTTGACGCTCTTTGCGCATTGCTGTGCGCGAACGGCTGTGCCAGATCAGGGTCAGGTAAAATGCCGTGGGAGGCTTGATATGCAGCTTGGAATGAGGCCAGAGGCAGAGCAAAAGCTGGCCGCCGTGCGCGCCATGGTGCGTGATACTCTGCATTGAGCGGTGCAATCTCATCACGCACCATGGCGCGCACGGCGGCCAGCTTTTGCTCTGCCTCT
>JBCAZO010000048.1:0-10978 GCA_038532975.1 Pseudomonadota bacterium | reverse complement strand
CCGAGTCTTCGCCCAGATGCCGGTTCATTGTATAGATCACGTCATCGGCGGTCAGCGTTTTGCCGAAACACCCAAAACAGGCGGCCGTCTGATCATGGCCGGGGACCAGCATGGCCCCAATGATACACTTGATCCGGCTCTCTTTACCTCCGCCGTCGATTACTTCCGGGGTCGGATGTACTACGGCTCACTCACACGATTGACCGACAGCCTTGGCTATGAGGCGGAGTTGGCTGAGTCCATCGAAGCTAACAAGGATGCAACCGAATGGACCTTCAAAATCCGCAAAGGTGTGGAATTCCATGATGGCAAGACGCTGACCGCCGATGACGTGATCTATACAATGAACCGGCATCTGGGCGAAGACTCGGTTTCCAAGGCTGCATCGCTTGTCTCGATGGTTGATCGTTGGGAGAAGATAAATGACTATGAGGTGAAGGCGGTTCTCAACTCACCCAATGCCGACCTGCCCATTGCGCTGGGTACGTTCCACTTCAAAATTCTGCAGGATGGCACAACCGATTTCTCGACCGCTGTGGGCACCGGCCCCTACAAGGTCAAGGAGTTTGCACCTGGCGTGCGGACCATTGGTGTACGCAACGAAAACTTCTGGGGCGAAGGCGGCTACCTGGATGAACTGGAACACTACGGTATTGGCGACTCCACATCGCGCCTCAACGCGTTCCTCGCGGGTGACGTGGACGCCATGGTCAACCTGCCGCCCAAGGCAATTGATCAAGTCGAAGGCACAGATGGCAAGGAAATCTGGTCACTTCAGGCCGGGGCCTATGTCAACATCACACCGCGTCTGGACATGGAACAATCTTCCAACCAGCACATGTGGCAAGCGATGCAGCTTCTGCAGGACCGTCAGCGCCTGCTGAAAGGTGTGCTAAAAGGTCAGGGCTCGCTCGGTAATGACCAGCCGATCAACGCGGCCTATTTCGACCACTGCCCAGACATCCCGCAACGCGAACTCGACCCAGAGAAAGCCAAGTGGCACTGGGAGCAGTCAGGCATCGGCTCGACACCGGTTCCGGTTGTGGCCGCCGAGGTGGCGCCGGGTGCGGTTGAGCAATGTCTATTTATGCAGCGCGAAGGCCAGAAGATCGGTGCAAACTTCGACGTCAAGAAGGTGACAACCGATGGTTACTGGGGTGCTGTTTGGCTCAAAGAGCCGATCTGTGTTGCGTCCTGGAACATGCGGCCAACCGCCAACATTATGATGACGCTGGCCTTTGAAGGGTCTGCAGCGTGGAACGAAACACGCTGGAACAACGAACAGTTCAACCAGCTTCTTGTTGATGTGCGTGGCGAAACCGACCCGGACGCACGGCGCCAGAAATACTGCGACCTGCAGACCATGATCCACGAGGAAAACGGCATGTCGCTTCCGGTGCACCGCAACTATGTGGATGCCGCCGCAAGCCACGTGAAGGGCCGATCTTTTGTTCCGCTGAACAACTTCGGCGGTGCGGAGTCGCCTGTCACCTTGTGGCGCGACGCTTAAACACGCCCTTTGGTTCGTGGCCTCGCTATCTTCGGCGGGGCCACAGTCTTTCCACCTAACACAAAGGGCATGTGATGCTGGCTTTGATCCTGAAGCGGCTTGGGATCGGTGTGATCACCGTACTGGCCGTATCCGTGATCATTTTCTTTGGCACAAAAATCCTTCCAGGTGATGCGGCGCAAATCCGTCTTGGGCAAGAGGCGACCGAGGCCAATGTGGCTGCGATGCGTGAACGTCTTGGTCTCGACAAGTCCTATCTGCAACAATACCTGAACTGGCTGGGCAATTTTGTGCGCGGAGATCTTGGGGTGTCGCTGGCCAGTGATACACCAATCATGAACCTTATTTCAGATCGTTACCAGAACACGCTCTACGTGGCGGTGCTTACAGCCGCAATCGGGGTTCCGATTTCGCTCACTCTGGGCATTCTGGCTGCGATGTTTCCCGGCACGCTCTATGACCGCATCTTAACCTTTGTCTCTGTCTCGCTCGTGGCTGCGCCAGAGTTTTTCACCGCGACAATATTGGTTCTGCTGATGGTCTTTGTCCTTGGGATCGGCAACGCCGTGGTGGTCGGGTCCGCAGACGGCAAGAACATCTTCCAACTCATCGCGCATTTTGCCCTACCCATCACCACGCTCAGTTTTGTCATCGCCTCGCAGCTCATCCGCATGAGCCGTGCAGCGGTGCTCAACGTGATGAGCTCTCCTTACATCGAAATGGCCATCCTCAAAGGTGTACCGCGTCGTCGCATCATCCTGCGTCATGCCTTGCTCAATGCGATTGGCCCGATTGTGAACGTGGTGGCCCTGAACCTGGCCTACCTTGTGACAGGCGTTGTCGTGGTTGAGGTCTATTTTGGCTACCCCGGCCTCGCCACACTGATTGTGCAAGCGGTGCAAACCCGCGACTTTGTCTTGATCCAGGGCCTCGGCATGATCTTTTGTATGACCTACGTGCTGCTGATGCTCATCGCCGATATCGCAGCTATCACATCCAATCCCAGACTAAGGCACCCGAAATGAGTATCCCTGACCATCATACGCATTACGTCGCGCCTTTTGACGCCGATGTCAGCTTTGATGAGCTACCCGACGCCCCGCCCAGCCAGGCTTATTGGCCATCAATCACCGGCTGGATTGGGATTGTTATAACTTGCTTCTGGCTCTTCATCGCACTGCTCGGCCCATGGCTCGCTCCTTACGGCGAAAACGACTTGCCTTTCCCGGATGATTACAGCGAATTCCAAAAACCCAAAGAGGGTGCCTTTCTGGGCACCGATGTTGAGGACCGCGATGTTGCATCGCGTGTCATGTACGGTGCCGGGCGCACAATCGGAATAGCCGTGGCTGCGACCTGCCTTGCCTATTTCGTTGGCGTTGTGCTTGGCATTGGGGCGGCTGTGTCCGGGCCGAGGGTTGATATGGTACTCAGTCGGATAAACGATGCCTTTCTCAGCCTTCCCACAATCATGTTAGGCCTTGTCGTGGTGGCCGCCGTTGGGTCTTCGATTACTGTGCTCATCCTCACAGCGGGATTTATCTATGCCTCGGTGGTCTACCGATTGGCGCGCGCCATTGGCATGGAAATCATGGTCATGGACTATGTCGAGGCGGCTCGGGTGCGTGGTGAGGGGCGCTGGTGGATCATCACGCGTGAAATCTGGCCCAACGCTCGGATGCCACTGATCACTGATTTCGGCCTGCGCCTGATCTATGTGATCCTCTTCATCTCATCGCTCAGCTTCCTGGGCCTGGGAATCCAGCCGCCGCAATCAGACTGGGGCAGCATGGTGCGTGAAAACCTTGGTGCCCTGCAATATGGAGAATCTCAGCTTTCGGTCATCGCACCGGCCCTGGCCATCGCCACGTTGACCGTTTCGATCAACCTGATCGTCGATGACATCTCTGCCCACGGTGGCGGCAAGCTGTCGAAGAGGATGTAGTCGGCATGGCAAAAGATACTCAGACTCCTGAGGTAATTTTCGAGGCCGAAGACCTCTGCATCAGCGCTGTGCGAGAGGATGGCACCGACCTTCCCATCGTGAAGGATGTCAGCTTTCAGGTGCATAAGGGTGAGGTTGTCGCCCTGATCGGCGAAAGTGGTTCGGGGAAGACAACGATCTCACTTTCCGCCTTGGGATATTGCAAGCCCGGGCTGACATTTGCCTCAGGAGAGGCGCGGCTCTTGGGTCGCAATATCGCGGGGCTTAGCACAGATGAGCTTCGCCCGGCCCGCGGGATCAATGTGGCCTATCTCGCACAAAGTGCCGCTGCGACCTTCAACCCTTCGATCCGCATCAATGAACAGGTGACTGAAGCCCCGGTTCTGCACGGCACCAAAACTCAGGAAGAGGCCAATAAGAAAGCTCTCGATCTGTACCACGCGCTGGATTTGCCCGACCCCGAAACCATCGGAGAACGCTATCCACACCAAGTGTCCGGAGGCCAACTTCAACGCCTGATGGCAGCGATGGCTCTCTGCGGTGACCCGGATCTTCTAGTGCTGGATGAGCCAACAACGGCGCTTGATGTGACAACGCAAATTGAGGTCCTGAAGGCCTTCAAGAAGGTTATCAAAGACGAAGGCGCGGCGGCAATTTACGTCACACATGACCTCGCCGTGGTGGCCCAAATCGCGGACTATATCGTTGTGCTCTATAATGGTGAGGTGAAAGAGGCTGGGCCTACTGATGTCATCATCAATGACCCGCAGCACCCCTATACCAAGCGCCTGATGGCGGCAATCAACCCGCTGCCTGAAGAAAGCGACGCCGTAGAACCGCATGGACATGCCGCCGCCATCGAAGTGCGCAACATGGATGCAGGCTATGGACGGCTCAGCAATGGGGAACCTGCCGCAATGATCCTGCGCGACATCAACGTCACGATCCCCAAGCGCAAGACAATCGGTGTGATTGGCGAGTCTGGCTGTGGCAAATCCACCTTGGCGCGGGTGATGGCAGGGCTTTTACCGCAACACAGCGGTGAGGTTTTACTTGATGGTGTGGCTTTGTCCCCTCGGCTAGAGGACCGCGGCAAAGAAGAATTGCGCAAGGTGCAGTTCGTCTATCAAATGGCCGACACGGCACTCAATCCACGCCAGCGGATCAAGGATATCCTGGGACGTCCTCTGACCTTTTACCATGGTCTGCGCGGCAAGGCGCGAACGAAACGCGTGCTCGAACTGTTGGAAATGGTTGAACTTCCGCCCCCTTTCGCGGACCGCTATCCGCATGAGCTCTCTGGCGGGCAGAAACAACGCGTCAACCTTGCCCGCGCATTGGCGGCTGAACCCGAGGTGGTGCTGTGCGACGAGGTGACGTCCGCACTGGATACGATTGTCGCGGCCAATGTGATCGACCTCTTGACGCGGCTACAGGACGAAACCGGCGTGTCGTTTGTATTCATCAGCCACGACCTCTCCACTGTTGCGTCGTTTTCCGACGAGGTTGTCGTGCTCTATGCCGGACGCGTGGCCGAGATTGGCAAGGTCAGCGAAATCCTGTCTCCGCCCTTTCATCCTTATACAAGGCTGCTGATCTCTTCTGTGCCCGAGCCACGCATCGGCTGGCTGGAAGAGACCACCGAGTCGCAGGCACAGAAAGCAGGGTTGGCCAGCGGCGTGGAACTACGTCAAACCGGTTGTCCGTTTGTATCCCGCTGTCCGGTGGCAATCCAGGGCACCTGAGATACCCTAGACCCGCCGAAACAGCACGGCACTAACGGACATCGGATCGAATGCCACAGACCGCTGGATGAATTGATGTAAGCTTTTGCTATTGCTTAACTTTCAAAGTGATGAGCAATCTGTCAAAACACTGTTTCCAGAACACAATGCATTAGCCATAGATTGCACTTGTCATATTTGTGTTACAATATGTCTGGGGTAGCACTGGGTACAATATGAAAAAGGCCATCATTCTGGGGGCATTTGCCCTTTTTCCGCAATCAGGCCAGGCGCAATTGATCGACACTGTTTGTGAAGACACGGCGCGGCTTGAAAAACAATTATTTGGTACAAACGGTGCCGAGGTTCTCGGCTATGGTTTAAGAGGACCGGACTCATTTATCGAAATTTGGGTTGAACCGGAGAGTCGCGACTGGACACTTGTGCAGACGTATACCAACGGCACATCCTGCATCATGGCGATGGGCGAGCATTGGGAAGTGCCGGAAATCAGCGACGACCCTGCCTGATCCAATCAAAAACTTTAGCGTACGGCAACATCACCGCCCACTGCGAAAGACAGCTCTCTGGCCGCATCCTTCACGGCGGCGCTCAACTCTGTCGTGCTTGGAACATCAACCCGGCTTGTCGGCCCGGAAACAGAGATGCCAGCAACAGCCTCTTGCGTCATGTCGAAGACCGGCGCAGCGATGCAACGCATGCCTAGGTTGCGCTCTTCACCATCAATTGAATATCCCCGCGCCCGCGTCTCGGCCAGATCAGCGCGTAAGGCGTCAAGGCTTGTGATCGTATGTGGCGTGAACGGCTCAAGTGTGCGCCCTGTCAACGTGCGCACCAACCGCTCATCATCCATTTCAGCCAGAAGAGCCTTGCCAATGCCCGAGGAGTGCATCGGCGATAAGGTACCAGGCGGGAAAAACGCTCTGATGCTGGCATGCGTTTCAACCTGGCTGAGGAACAGTACATCCGCGCCTTTCTGAATGCCAAGGTTGGCCGTTTCTCCTGTCCGCTCCATCAGTTTGCGCAAAATGGGCCGGGCGCGCTCCACCAGGCTGGTACGGCGCAGAAAGCGGGCACCAATCACAAAAGCCCGCGCGCCAATATACCAGACCTGAGCATCGGCATCAAACTCGACAAGCCCTCGCCCTTCGAGTGTCGTCAGGATCCGATAGAGAGTCGCGGGCGACTGACCTGTGTCAGATGCGAGGGTCGACAGTGCCTTTCCTTGGTCTTCACTCAGAAACTCAAACACCTCCATTGCACGGTCGAGTGACTTGATGGTGTTCTGTTCTGTTTTGTCATCCCAGCCTCTCGGGCGCCCACGTGCGCGACGGGGATTCGGGCGGATATCTTGCTGATCATTCATCACTTTTCCAATTTTTTGAAAATGTATTTCACTAAGTGAAAAATACAAATAACTGTTTTTAAGACATTTTTACCAATATACCAAAAATGAAAAACTATTTCAAAAAAATTTTCAACTTCAAATTGGTCATGTAAGTTGACCACAGATTGCTTGAGGAGGCGACAATGAGTTTTCAAAACCCCGTATTCATCCCCGGACCAACGAATATTCCTGAACGCCTGCGCAAAGCGTGCGATATGCCGACCATCGATCACCGGTCTTCGCTCTTTGCAGACATTCTGCACCCTGCCCGCGAAGGAGTGCGAAAAGTCTTGAAAAGCACAGACGCCGAAGTTTTCATTCTGCCTTCGACCGGCACAGGTGGTTGGGAAACCGCGATTACTAATACACTCAGCCCCGGCGATACCGTTCTCGCCGCGCGCAACGGCATGTTTTCGCATCGCTGGATCGATATGTGCACACGCCACGGCCTAAATGTTCATGTTGTTGAAACTCCTTGGGGCCAAGGCATTCCGGCTGATCGATTCGAAGAGATCCTGACAAAAGACAAGGGTCACACGATCAAAGTAGTTCTCGCCACACACAACGAAACCGCCACTGGCGTGCGGTCTGACATCGCCGCCATTCGCAAGGCGCTTGAGGCTGCAAAACATCCCGCACTGCTCTATGTTGACGGCGTATCTTCAATCGGGTCCATGGATTTCCGCTTTGATGAGTGGGGCGTCGATATCGCCGTCACGGGCTCGCAGAAAGGGTTCATGCTGCCCGCCGGACTAGCCATCGTTGGCTTCAGCCCCAGGGCGATGGCGGCCGTAGAGACCGCCACACTGCCGCGCACCTTCTTTGACATTCGCGACATGCAAACCAGTTATAACAACAATGGCTACCCCTACACGCCGGTTGTTGGTCTGATGCAGGGGTTGAATGAGGCATGTACCATGCTGCTCGACGAAGGCCTTGAGAATGTGTTTGCGCGTCATCACCGCATTGCTGGCGGGGTGCGAGCTGCTGTGGTCGCTTGGAACATGCCGCTTTGTGCGGCCTCCCCCGATGTCTACTCCGATACTGTGAGCGCCATTCGCACACCTGATGGCTTCAACGCGACCGATATCGTTACCCATGCGGCAGACACATATGGCGTCGCCTATGGCGTGGGCCTTGGAGAAGTTGCAGGCAAGGTTTTCCGCATTGGGCATCTTGGCAGCCTGACTGACGTCATGACGCTCAGCGGGATCGCAACGGCTGAGATGTGCATGAAGGATCTGGGTCTCGATATCGAACTTGGATCGGGCGTGTCCGCAGCACAGGAACATTTCCGCGCAAAAACTGAACTGCAGCATAAGGATGCCGCATGATGAAAGATCAAGTCGACTTCTACATTCCGACCTTCGATGACATGGTCACGGCACATGACCGCATTACACCCTACATTCATCGCACGCCGGTTCTGACCTCATCTTACTTCAATGAACTGACAGGGGCGCAGCTGTTTTTCAAATGTGAAAACTTTCAAAAAGCGGGCGCCTTCAAAGTCCGCGGTGCAAGCAATGCGGTCTTTGGTTTGTCCGAAGAAGACGCCGCTAAAGGCGTGTGCACGCACTCATCGGGAAACCACGCTTTGTCGCTCAGCTATGCGGCGGGTCGGCGTGGCATCCCGTGCAACGTGGTCATGCCGCGCACGGCCCCGCAAGCCAAGAAAGACGCGGTGCGCGGATACGGCGGCATCATCACGGAATGTGAGCCATCGACCACAAGTCGCGAGGCGGTGTTCGCCGAAGTGCAAGCCAAAACCGGCGGAAACTTTGTGCATCCCTACAACGACCCACGCGTGATTGCCGGCCAAGGCACCTGTTCGCGAGAGTTGATGGAGCAAACCGATGGATTGGATATCGTCGTGGCGCCAATTGGCGGCGGCGGCATGATCTCCGGCACCTGCCTCACACTCAGCAATATTGCGCCTGAAACGCAGATCATCGCAGCCGAGCCGGAACAGGCAGACGATGCTTATCGCAGCTTCAAGGCGGGTCACATCATCGCCGATGACGCACCCAACACGATTGCCGATGGATTGAAAGTGCCGCTCAAAGAACTCACCTGGCATTTCGTGTCCAACCACGTGACCGACATTCTGACTGCATCAGAAGACGAGATCGTAGATGCGATGAAACTGACGTGGAAGCGGATGAAAATTGTCATGGAGGCTAGCTGCGCTGTCCCACTGGCGACAATCCTAAAGAACAAAGAGCGCTTCGCGGGCAAACGAGTGGGCGTGATTATCACTGGCGGCAATGTCGATCTCGACACTCTGCCATGGTTGGCGCGCTGAGACACATCCCACTTCATAACTTCATAGGTCTGGCTTCGGCCCGACACCTTTTCCTAAGGGAGAAACCCAAATGAAAGACACCATCACACTCGACGCTTACGAAGTTGGCTACGACATCCCGGCCCTGCCCGGCATGCCAGAGGCCGAAATTCAAACACCTTGCCTGGTTCTTGATCTCGACGCGCTTGAACGCAATGTCAAGAAAATGGGCGACTACGCAAAGGCACATGGCATGCGTCACCGCGTGCATGGCAAAATGCACAAGTCTGTGGACGTGGCAAAACTGCAAGTTGAACTGGGCGGCGCTTGCGGTGTGTGCTGTCAGAAAGTCAGCGAAGCAGAAGTGTTCGCGCGCGGCGGCATCAAGGATGTTTTGGTCTCGAACCAGGTGCGTGATCCCGCCAAGATTGATCGTCTGGCACGCATGCCCAAGCTTGGGGCGCGCACGATCTGCTGTGTCGACGATCTAGAGAACGTCGCCGATCTGTCCGCCGCTGCGACCAAACATGGCACGGAAATTGAATGCCTTGTCGAGATCGACTGCGGTGCAGGCCGCTGCGGTGTGACCACGACGACCGAAGTTGTCGAGATTGCTAAGGCGATTGATGCCGCCCAAGGTCTGAAGTTCGCAGGCATTCAAGCCTATCAGGGCGCGATGCAGCACATGGACAATTATGAAGACCGTAAAGCCAAAATTGACATCGCTGTGGCACAGGTCAAAGACGCAGTCGATACACTGAAGGCGGATGGCCTTGAGTGCGACATCGTGGGCGGTGGCGGCACCGGATCGTATTATTTCGAAAGCACATCAGGTGTTTACAACGAATTGCAGTGTGGATCTTATGCCTTCATGGATGCCGATTATGGCCGCATCCTAGACAAGGACGGCAAGCGCATTGATCAGGGTGAGTGGGAAAATGCGCTCTTCATCCTGACCAGCGTCATGAGCCACGCCAAGGCCGACAAAGCCATCGTAGACGCAGGCCTCAAGGCACAATCCGTCGACAGTGGCCTGCCCGTCATCTTTGGCCGCGACGATGTGGAATACGTCAAATGTTCTGACGAACATGGCGTTGTCGCGGATCCAAGCGGTGCACTCAAGGTGAATGACAAACTCAAGCTCGTGCCCGGCCACTGCGATCCAACCTGCAACGTGCATGACTGGTATGTCGGTGTGCGTAACGGTCAGGTCGAGAGCGTCTGGCCCGTCTCGGCCCGCGGCCGCGCATACTAAACGCATCAATACGAATAACGACCCGGGGTCGGCGTTGCTGACCCCGGTTTTTTGCAAGGAAAGACCATGATCATAGTACCCGAACGCGAGATTGCGGATCTCATGACACGCGAAGCCGCCTTTGATGCGGTGGAAAAGATTTTCGGCGCAATGGCCGCTGGCGACGCCTACAACTTCCCTGTGGTGCGTGAGGCGATTGGCCATGAAGACGCGCTTTATGGGTTCAAAGGTGGTTTTGATCGCGCGGGCCTGACACTCGGCCTCAAGGCGGGCGGGTACTGGCCCAATAATCTGGAAACCAAAAACCTGATCAATCATCAATCCACTGTTTTTCTGTTTGATCCTGACACCGGTCGCGCCAAAGCCATGGTCGGCGGCAACTTGTTGACGGCACTGCGCACGGCGGCGGCCTCATCCGTCTCCATCAAACATCTTGCACGCGAGGACGCCAAAGTTATCGGCATGGTCGGCGCGGGCCATCAGGCCACATTCCAACTGCGTCAGGCGCTGGAACAGCGATCCTTTGAGAAAGTCATCGGCTGGAACTACCACCCTGACATGCTGCCAAACATCGAAAAAGTGGCCGCTGAGGCAGGTCTGCCTTTTGAGGCCGTAGAATTGAGCGGCATGACAGAGGCAGATGTGATCATTTCGATCACCTCATCCTTTAGCGCCAGCCTGATGGCCGATCACGTCAGTCCCGGTACACATGTGGCCTGCATGGGCACCGATACCATCGGCAAACAAGAGGTGGAACCAACCCTCTTGCAAAAGGCCACGGTGTTCACCGATGAAGTGGCGCAGTCCATCAGCATCGGCGAAGCACAGCACGCCGTGGGTCAGGGCCTGATC
>JBCAZO010000047.1:0-11020 GCA_038532975.1 Pseudomonadota bacterium | reverse complement strand
CCATGCCTTCGTTCTCAGAGAACAGATCAGGCAACACGCCGGTATAGGTCACGGGTACAACGGCGCCGCCATCGGTCACACTAAAGCTGACTGTTTCACCCTGACCACGCACGATGCTGCCTTCCTCGACCAAACCACCAATGCGAAACACCTCTGTCGGCGATGGCGGTTCTGCGACGATCTGACTGGGGGAGCGAAAGAAGTTAATCCCGTCGCGCAGCGCGTAGCCAATCAAGGCGGTGGACAGCACAAGCGCCACCGTTGCAATGGCGATGATTTGAACGCGGCGTTGTTTCTTGAGCGATTTCATTGGCCTAGCGAAAACCCTTATGGAAATACCGGGACGAGCATAAGCCCTGCCGCCTCATCCTCACCTAACATCAGATTGGCGTTTTGCAAGGCTTGGCCGCTCGACCCCTTGGTCAGATTGTCAAGCGCCGCGACGACAATCGCGCGCCCTTCAATCCGGTCCCGGCTGACACCGATATGACAAAAATTACTGCCCCGAACATGGCGCGTGCTAGGCGCCTCTCCCATCGGAAGAACCTCTATGAAAGGCTCTTTCGCATAGGTGTTTTGCAAGGAGGCATAAACCGCATCCGGATCGCCTTTGACATACCCGGTCGCCAGAATGCCCCGATTGGCCGGAATGAGATGCGGTGTGAACTGAATTTTCACCTCGCGTCCTGCAATGGCTGAGAATTCCTGATCAAACTCCCCCAGATGCCGGTGCGTCCCGCCAAGTGCGTAGGCGTGATACCCTTCGGACAATTCTGCATGCAGAAGGTTTTCCTTTAGACTGCGCCCTGCCCCGGACACCCCGCATTTGAGATCCAGAATAATGTCATCAAGGTCGATCACCCCGTCGGCAATCAAAGGCCTCAGGATGTATTGCCCCGTCGCCGCATTGCATCCCGTGCCCGCAACCAGACGGGCCGTGGCGATGGCTTCGCGGTAAAACTCGGTCAGCCCGTAGACCGCCTCGTCTTGCATCTCGATGGCACTGTGCGGGTTGCCGTACCACGTCTCATAATCTTCAGGGTCGCGCAGCCGGAAATCGGCGCTCAGGTCCACAATCTTGAGGTCACGCGAAAGGGCCGAAATGACCTCCTGGCTGGTCTTATGCGGCAACGCACAAAAGCAAAGGTCAACCTTGGTAAAGTCGATATCCTCGATCTTAACCAAATCCGGCAGGTCGAGATGGCGCAGATGCGGAAAGACCTGCGCCATGGACTGCCCGGCTTTGGAATTGGCCCCAAGGGCAACAATTTCCATCGACGGATGCGTGGCGATGAGCCGGATCAGCTCGGCACCGGTGTAGCCGGACGCGCCCAGAATGGCGATTTTATGGGTCATGCGAGACCTCTTTCAGATGTTGTTTGGCGTTTAGAAAAAATCTTGGGTTCCGGCAAGGGACCGCGATGTCACAGGGCTGCGCCTCAGGCGGCCTCAAACGCGATGCGTCGTCGCAAGAAGAGCGTGGCGCGGTCTGACACGGTTTTGGGATCACCAGTGGTCAAAAACCGTGTCCCGCTCCCTTCGCCCACCATTTCAGGGCGCCGGTCGAGATAGTCGCTTAGGCTGTCGGCCACCAGTTTTGGCTGTGAATAGACGGATACATCCGGCCCAAGCGCATCCTGAAACACATGTTCCATCAATGGATAATGCGTGCAGCCCAGCACGGCAGCCTGCGGATCAGGCATCTTGCGTTTGAGCGCATCGACATGGCTGCGCACCAGGGCTTCGGCCAGGATCATGTCACCCTCTTCGATGGCATCCACCACCCCGCCGCAGGCCTGTGCCTCGACATCCACGCCGATGGCGCGAAAGGCCAGCTCGCGCTGGAACGCGCGACTGCGCACAGTGGCGGGTGTGGCGAACAACGCCGCATGCTTCACCGCTACCTCGCGCGGCGGCGAGTTGTCACCCCAATTCCGTTCGGTCAGCGCCTCAATCAGCGGCACAAAGACGCCAAGCACGCGCTTACCCTCTGGCACACCCGCTTCTTGCATCCGACGCAACGCCGCCGCCGATGCCGTGTTGCAGGCCAGGATCACAAGGTTGCAGCCGTCATTCCAAAGCCTGCGCACATGCGCATCCGTTAACTTGTAGATGTCATCCGCATCCCGCACGCCATAGGGCGTATGCGCATTGTCCCCCAGATAGAGAAGCGGCAGATCGGGAAGCCGCGTCTCAATCGCGTCAAGCACGGTTAAGCCACCAAGACCACTATCAAAAATGCCAACTGCCATCAGATGCGCGCGCGACTTGCGCCCTTATTCGAATTCAAATCCCAGCGCGTCGGGATCAACCGCGCCATTGGCAAGCTCATACGTCTTATGACGCAAAAAGGCCATGAGGGATTTCGCATCTGTGGCGCGTTCTGTGAGTTCATGTTGCGGAATAGCTTGACCCACAGCCACTTCGACAGGTGTGTCTACGCGTTTACCGAATTCCTTGATCAGAAGACCCATACGGAGGGTCGAATGCAGGTGACTTGCCACCTGAAACAAACGACTTGTATGGCCTTCGAAAAAAATCGGCACGACTGTAGCGCCTGATTTTGCAATCATGCGGGCGGTGAATTTTCGCCAACTGGGATCCAACGGCTGACCAAAAGGCCGCGCGCCCGTGCTAACGGCGCCGCCAGGAAAAATACCGATCGCACCACCCTCTTTAAGATAGTTCAATGCAATCTTTCTCGTCTGGAGATTAAGTGCGACCGCCTCTTTCGTTTCATCAAAACTCACTGGAAGAACGACGCGATTGAGATCCTCGGCCTTGCGGAACACCGAATTGGCCAGAATGCGAAAATCGCCGCGCGTCTGGCTCAGGATGTGGCCCATCATCAGCCCGTCCAGAATGCCATACGGGTGATTGGCAATCAGGATAAGGGGACCGTCCTGCGGGATATTGTCCAGACTGCCCCCCGTCACCTCAAGGCTCAGGCCATAGCGTTCGACCATTACCTGCCAGAAATCACGCCCTGCCGCGACCTCATGTTCATAGCCTTCGGCGCGCTTGATCAAACGAATGCGCCCGGTGAGGTTCTCCATCGTGCGGATCATGACCCGCCCCCCGCGCGTCTGCGCGGAATAAGCATAGCTAATGTCACGTGCGATATGGCGGTCCTGACGCATATCCCATCTCTGCTCGATTCGTCTGTGCGGTCTTATGCCGTCTTTTTTCGCCTCGCCCTATGAAAACTTTGTGACAGTTATTCGGCCGCCTGAGACAATGGTGTGCCGCCCGATTGAATAAGCGCCATCAGGTCTTCGCGTTGCTTGGCCGCTTTCCGGGCGTTCCCGTCCTTCACCGGGCCAAAGCCTCGGATCTGCAAGGGCAACTCCGCCAGAGCCACAATGGCGTCCCGCGTCCGGTCATCCAGCTTGGGCAGAACCCTGGCCATATCCTTCTGATATTGCCTGATTAACTTGCGTTCCATGCGCCGTTCGGCGCTATAGCCGAAGGGATCAAATGGCGTGCCCCGCAAACCCTTCATTTTGGTTAATATACGCAAAGGTGTCTCAATCCAGGCGCCAAATTCGCGTTTCTTTGGACGCCCGTCAGGCCCTTTGCCTCCAAAGATCGGTGGCGCCAGGTGGTAGGTCATTTTAAAATCGCCGGAAAACTCCTCTCCGGCCTTCTCGCGCGACGACAACAAAAGCCGCGCAACTTCATATTCATCCTTGTAGGACAAGAGCTTGTGATACCCTTCCGCGACCGCTTCCTTAACCCGAGCATCTTCGATCCCATCGACCAGCTTGCGGTATCGCTTGGCCAAACGCGGGCCCTGGTAGGCCGTCAGGTGATCGGCGCGGAACGCAATCTTTTCCTCAATCGTCTTGGGCTTTTGCACCACTTCGGCGGTGTATAGCTTCGTTGCATCATCAGGGTGTGTGGCCGCCCAGCGACCAATCTCAAAGGCGCGCAGATTTTGCTCAACCGCCGCGCCATTCAACTCAATTGCTTCGTCAATCGACACTTTTGACAGCGGCACCAGCCCCTTTTGCCAAGCCGCACCAAAGACCAGCATGTTGGCGTAAATTGCATCCCCCATGCTCGCCCGCGCCAGTTCATGCGCGTCAAAGAAATG
Source organism: Pseudomonadota bacterium (assembly GCA_038532975.1). Taxonomy (GTDB): domain Bacteria; phylum Pseudomonadota; class Alphaproteobacteria; order Rhodobacterales; family Rhodobacteraceae; genus Roseovarius. Next base: position 6,924 of record JBCAZO010000047.1, on the reverse strand, counting down.
CACATCCTTTTGCAGTCGCGACTCCAGTGCAAGTTGCAAGCGATCCGAAGGTATGGTGAATTCCGTATCCTGCGTGAAGGCGCCTGTGATGATCTCGTGGCTGTTAACCACGGCTCCGGTACGGCCCTGACGCGTCAAACCAAGTGTCTTGGCCCCCGCACTGACCACAAGGTCTCCACCAATGAGCGCATCGCATTCACCCGTGGCCACGCGTATAGCCCTGATATCGCTTGGGTTTTCGGCCAGACGGCAATGCACATGCACCGCGCCGCCCTTTTGCGCCAGGCCGGCCATCTCCATCATGCCGGCCCCTTTGCCGTCAATCTGTGCGGCCTGCGCCATCACTGCCCCGATCGTGACAACGCCTGTGCCCCCTACACCGGTGATCACGACGTTATAGGTGCCCTCGATCTTGGGCAAAGCCGGATGCGCGATAAAGGGCAGTTCAAGGTCAACGGCGGCATCTTTGCGAATACTGGCCCCTTCCAGTGTCACAAAGGACGGGCAGAACCCTTTCAGACAGCTAAAATCCTTGTTGCAGCTGGACTGATCAATCGCCCGTTTGCGCCCCAGTTCGGTGTCTTTCGGCACAATCGCCACGCAGTTTGACTGCACCCCGCAATCCCCACACCCTTCGCAGACATCCGAGTTGATGAATACCCGCTTGTCCGGGTCCGGAAAACTGCCGCGCTTGCGGCGACGGCGTTTCTCGGCGGCGCAGGTCTGGATGTAAACAATGGCCGACACACCTTTGATATTCTGAAATTTTTCCTGAACTGCAGGCAGCTCGACACGCTCATGCCACCCGATGCCAGAGGGGAAGTCACTTTTCTTCGGTTCTTCCTTGGCATCAAAAACCACCGCGACATGTTCCACGCCCATTGCCTGCAATTCCCGCACAATCCGATCAGGCGACAAGCCCCCCTCATTGCTTTGACCTCCGGTCATGGCCACGGCGTCATTGAACAAAATCTTGTAGGTGATGTTCGTGCCAGCCGCGAGGGCCGCGCGAATGGCCTGCACCCCGGAATGGTTATAGGTGCCATCGCCCAGGTTCTGAAAAACATGGTCGCGCTTGGAAAAGGGCGCTTCCCCGATCCAGTTGGCCCCTTCGCCGCCCATATGGGTAAAACCCACCGTGTCGCGGTCCATCCACTGCACCATGAAGTGACAGCCGATCCCGGCATAGGCGCGGCTGCCCTCAGGCAGTTTGGTCGAGCTGTTATGCGGACACCCGGCGCAGAAATACGGAAGCCGCGTTGCCATATCCTTGGCATTATCGGCTTTCTTCGCCTCTTCAATGGCTTGCAGTCCGGCCTTCACGCGATCTGTGTCGCGACCTTCCTCCACCAGGATACCACCTATCTTTTCGGCAACCATGACAGGATCAAGCGCCATACAGGTTGGGAAGAGTTCCTCTTCGTGCAGCCCCCCGGCCCCTCCTTTGTACCAGCCATAGACGCGGCGGCCCTGACGATCATCAAAGATCGCCTCCTTGATCTGGATTTCAATAAGCTTGCGTTTCTCCTCAACCACGACAATCAAATCAAGGTCTTCGGCCCAGTCGTGAAAGCCCTTCATATCCATCGGAAAGGTTTGCCCGACTTTGTATGTCGTCAGGCCGAGCCGCTCGGCCTCTTCGGCGTCTATGCCCAGCAAATCCAGCGCATGCACAAGATCAAGCCAGTTCTTGCCAGCAGCCACAAAACCGATCTTCGCGCCCGGTTTGCCCATCATCCGGCGGTCGATCTTGTTGGCATGGGAAAACGCCTCGGCGGCAAAGCGTTTATAGTCGATCATCCGCGCTTCCTGCGCGATCCAATGGTCGGCGAGGCGAATGTTCAATCCGCCTTCCGGCATGTCGAACTCAGGCGTGACAAAGGACATCCGGTCGATCCGTCCATCCACGACACTTGTGACCTCAACGGTATCTTTCATAGTTTTCAACCCACACCAGACACCCGCAAAGCGAGACAGCGCGAAGCCATAGAGGCCAAAATCAAGGATTTCCTGAACACCAGCCGGCGACAAAACCGGCATATAGGTGTCAACCATCGCCCAGTCGGATTGATGACACACGGTTGAGCTTTCACCGGTGTGATCGTCTCCCATCGCCATAAGGACACCGCCCAGGGGGGATGTACCCGCCATATTGGCGTGACGCATCACATCACCGGTGCGGTCCACACCAGGGCCCTTACCGTACCAAAGGCCAAACACGCCGTCATACTTGCCTTCGCCCCGCAACTCGGCCTGCTGCGTGCCCCAGAGCGCGGTGGCCGCGAGATCTTCGTTGAGACCCGGTTGGAACGTCACATTGGCCTCTGCCAGGATTTTCTCAGCGCGGGTCATTTGCATATCGACGGCACCCAGCGGAGAGCCACGATAGCCGGTTACATAGCCAGCCGTGTTGTAGCCCGCCGCCTTATCCCGCGCAGCCTGCATAAGCATCAGCCGCACAAGCGCCTGCGTTCCATTGAGCAAAATGGGTGATTTCTCAAGATTCAGCCGATCATTGAGAGATATCTTCTGATCGCTCATCGATGTCCTCCCTGCCAACAACACATGGGGGCGTTGATAATTCTATAATAGGTCATAAATAATGACCTACCAAGCAAATTCTCGGAATCGCCAACTCAAGGATAGGAACCGCCCTTGGTTTTCTGCTATTGCGCAGATTAACAAATTTCAGTTTCGAAAGTTGCTCAAATGGATTGGGATAAATTACGGATTTTTCATGCGGTCGCAGATGCCGGAAGCCTCACCCATGCAGGCGATCAGCTTCATCTGTCACAATCTGCCGTTTCAAGGCAGGTTCGCGCGTTGGAAGAATCACTGAATGTCACCCTGTTTCACCGCCATGCGCGCGGGTTGATCCTGACTGAACAGGGTGAGCTTTTGTTTGACGCCACACGCGCCATGATGAAGCGTCTGGATGCCGCCACTGCACGCATTCGCGACAGCGAAGAAGAGGTCTTTGGCGAACTGCGCGTGACCACGACCATCGGGTTTGGCACGCTCTGGTTGGCACCACGGCTGCCAAAGCTTTTTGAGAAGTACCCCGACCTTAACATCGATCTTATGCTTGAAGAACGCGTGCTCGACCTGCCTATGCGCGAGGCGGATGTCGCCATTCGTATGAAAGAGCCCAGCCAGGCTGATTTGATCCGCAAGCGGCTTATGAGCGTGCATATGTGTCTCTTCGCGACACCGGAGTACCTGAAGGAAAATGGCACGCCCCAGGAACAAGAAGACCTCAGCAATCACCGTATTCTATGCCAGAACCCCCGCTCGGCTCAGGTCGGCGCGGCAGCGACACTTGTGGCGGAACTGATGACCAACGACGTGAGTTCGATGCTGACCGTGAACAACTATTTCGGCGTTCTGCAGGGGGTTTTGCACAATATCGGCATTGGCGTCCTGCCCGACTACCTGAGTCGCGACTTTCCTGATTTGGTGCGTGTTCTGCCGGATGTGCATTCTGTCGAAGTCCCGGTTTTCCTCGCCTACCCAGAGGAATTGCGCCAATCTCAACGCATCGCGGCTTTCCGGGACTTCGTTCAGGAAGAGATCGTGATTTACCGTAAAACCATGAAAGAACAATCGCTTACCACTGCATGAGGCGTTTGGCTGACTGAGGTATGCACATAACACATATCGGGAATGCTGCAGGTGCGACGTATTTTTTCTTGAAACGCAAATAGGCCCTCATTACTTCCCGGTCATGACGGTGCTCACTGAGGTGTCGCACCATCATACCTCCCTGTTGGACTAAGGCCGGGCTTAGCGCTCGGCCCTTTTTTTGGCCAGCACGCGCCTATAGGGTGCTGATATGGGCACTTCGCTTCGAAAACCTGACTTGGATGAACTGCCGGCGCTGTCGCAGCTTTGCCTGCGCTCCAAGTCGTATTGGGGGTATGATGCCGATTTCATGAAGGCCTGCGAAGACGAACTGACCTTGCACAAAGATGCGCTTGATCATCCGATTGTGTTAGCAGATACGCCATCTGGTATCGCCGGGGTCGCGCAGCTCATGCACGAAGATGCGGATATGGATCTTGCGCTTCTATATGTTGATCCGGCGCATATGGGACGCGGCATCGGCCAGGTTCTATTTGATTGGTGCGTCACAACCGGACAGTCCATGCAGGCCGACCGGCTTTTGATCGAGGCTGACCCGAATGCCGCGGCATTCTATGAGCATATGGGCGCAAAGCTCATCGGAAATGCGCCATCCGGATCAATACCCGGGCGGCGCCTGCCGCTTCTTGCACTTGATCTCAGATAACGGTCAGCTCAATGTCCGCCAAAGGCGATAAAAGCCGCGGCGCGCCTGTCGTGATGACAATGTTTTCCTCATGCACCATCATACGCCCCTCCACCGTTTCGATCCCCGGCTCCAGCGTGATCACCATGCCGGGCTTCAACTCGGTCTCATCCGCCTGAATAAGCGACAACCCTTCAGTCAGTTGCAACCCAAGTGCATGCCCCAAACGTCCGGTTGTTTCACCCCCACCCACGATATCGGCCATAGCGCGCCAAAGGTCACAGGCGCGTGCGCCAGGACGGGCTGTTTCTAGTCCAGCAGCGACAGCCTCCATCAGGCGTTTATGTGCATTTGCGGCCGTCTTTGATGGCGGACCGACAGAGAAATTGCGGTCATAGTCGCAGAAATACCCATCCTTCATCGCCCCGGTATCGAGCATGAGCACATCCCCTGCCTTCAGGGGTGTGTCACTGGCCGGTGAGATTACATCGTAGTATCCATCCGGCCCCGCACCGCCAGAAAGATACGGCACCCAATCGGCCCCTTCTTCCAGAAAGAGCCGTTGAAAATTGCGAAACACCTCTGAAAGCGGCACGCCCTCGCCTGCAATCTCGCCCATACGCGCAAAGGCCCGTCCGGCTACCACGCAGATGGTTTCGATCTTGGCAATCTCAGCCTCGGATTTTACCGCACGTGCCTTGGCCAGAATGCCGTGATCTGGGCCAAACGCCATTTTGGTTTGCGCCTTCAGCGCCTCAAAATCCGCCAAGGGCATGCGCAGATGCGTCTCTAGATGTGACGGTATGCCAACCGGCCCGCCCACCTGCTTCAGCGTATCCGCCAGAAGGCTCACCCCGTCATCGCCGGGCATCGGCGCAGGCCAGGTGCGAATGTCCTCGATCCAGCCCCGCCCCATAAGCGCCGCTCCAATGGACGGGATCACCGCAATCGGTTCGCCACTGGCCGGGACCACCAGATACCAGGGCCGTGTCGGGCTTTGCCAGAACCGCGTCAGAAAACCCGTCAGGTATAGGATGTCATGCTCTGTCGTGAGCAGCAACGCGCCAAGACCGTGCCGCGCCATGCCCGTCTGGATGATCTTAAGCCGCGCGGCATACTCGGCATCGGGAAAAAGGCTCATTGCGCCATTTCGCTCAGGATGCATAGACTAACGGCGTCCTCAGACAGGTCCATCAAGCGCAAAGCGGCAAGGCCCGCACCGCCAGATTCTGTTGTTGCCAGACCTTGCGCCGACAGTTCGGGTAGGACATCCGTTGCCTCTTTTTCGGTGATCGTCACAAACGCATCAGCGTCCCGTGCCAATCCTTTGAGCGCGATGAGAGACGCCTCCTTGCAATCCAATCGCCCCATGGCCGACACACCGCCCTCGGCGGTCACAAATCGTCCGGCTTCTATCGCCGCCTGAAGTGCGGGGGCCTCTGACGGCTCCGCGACAAGGATTTGCGGCGCATCTCCCCAAACCTTGCGGAAATAGGCCGCACAAGCTCCGGCCAGCCCGCCAACACCGGCTTGAAGGAAAATATGCGTGGGAACCACGGGCATCTGACGCGTCGCCTCGGCGGCCATGGCCAGATAGCCCTCCATCAATCGATGCGGGCGCATCATATAGCCAGGCCAGGACGTGTCGGACAAAAGCACCCAGTCGTTGTCTTCCGCCGCCTTCATAGCGGCCTCGACGCTGGCCTCATATTCGGCCCCTTCGCGCACCACACGCGCGCCTTTCTCGCGCAGGCGTTCGGCAAAGCTTTCGGGCACAGTATCGGCAAGATAGATCACCGCATCCGCCCCGAAGATGCGCGCGCCCGCGGCGACAGACATGCCATGGTTGCCCGCGCTGGCGGTCACATAGGTGCGTCCGGTCAAAGAGGTGCTGAGATCCTCGGCCTCCGTCTCTACGGCCTCGCACGCAATCACATAAGCCGCCCCAAGCGCCTTGAAGCTGCCAAGCCCCATGCGCGCGCGCTCATCCTTGATCCAGACTGCGCCCGGAAATCCGCCAGCTTCGACAAGTGGCGTTTCACCTGACGAGGGGCATTGTTGCAAAAGCAACTCAACGGCTTCGGCATCCGTGCTGGGCATCGGAATTTCGTTTAGGATGTCGTCTGGAAAGGCTTTGCCGCGCCACGGGTTTTGGGTGATCTTCATAAGCCCTCGCTTTTAAGCGCACTGGACTGCATTTGACCCATTCGGTCAACCGTGTTCCACAAGCCTCTTTCCCCTTCCCGATGGATGGCCTAAAGAAGCGCCAACAGGCCTTTCTCGGGGGATAATGTCTGATGCAGGAACCGGCGATCACGCAGGAATTGATCGAAGCTCATGGGCTGAAGCCTGATGAGTATGACCGCATCCTCGACATCATGGGCCGCACGCCCACGTTTACTGAACTTGGTATCTTCTCGGCCATGTGGAACGAGCATTGTTCCTATAAATCATCCAAGAAATGGCTGCGCACCTTACCCACCGAAGGCCCGCAGGTGATTTGCGGCCCTGGCGAAAATGCCGGTGTGATTGATATTGGTGACGGGCAAGCCGTGATCTTCAAAATGGAGAGCCACAACCACCCCTCCCACCCCGGTTGCCGCGCCTTGGTAGGGTTCGATGTAGGAGGGGTGATTGTGGCTCTCCATTTTGAAGCT
>JBCAZO010000046.1:0-11064 GCA_038532975.1 Pseudomonadota bacterium | reverse complement strand
ATCTGGTGATCATTGTCCCAAGCATCTGGGCATCTGCGACCTGCTGGGCGGCACCAGCTGCGTGCAGATCGGCATAGGTGTCGCCGAAATTGGCGTAGAGCGGTCCATGCACGATCGCCGATCCGGCGTAGGCGGGTTCATAGGGGTTGTGCCCGCCGACATCCGAAAAGGATCCGCAGAGACATGTCAGCGGACACAGACGATACCACAGCCCCATCTCACCCAGAGTATCGGCCAGATAAACCTGGGTTTGCTCTGTAACGGGTTCGGATTTTGACCGGCGCGCTGATGAAAGCCCCGCCTTGCCAATCAAGGCTTCAATGCCCTCCGCGCGCTCTGGATGGCGTGGGGCAAGCAGGAGCAGAGCGTTTGGGTTTTCCCTCAGTAATGCCTGATGCGCCTCCAGCATGAACTCATCTTCGCCGGGATGCGTAGAGGCCGCCAGCCATAGAAATCGCGTGCTGACGGTCTTGGTCATCTGGGTGAGCGTATGCTCATCATGGGGCAGTGGACCTGAAAGCGATTTGAGGTTCACGCCTTGAGCGGCATGGATGAGCCCGAAAGATCTCAGATGCGTTTGGGTGCGCGCGTCCTGACAATGGATCATGGTGAAATGCCGCATCAGGTACTGTGCTGTCGCGCGAAACCGCGCCCAATTGCGCGCTGAGCCATCTGAAATACGCGCATTGATCAAGGCGATGGGAATGCCCGCCACGTGCGTTTCCAAGAGCATCTGGGGCCAAAGCTCGCTTTCTACGAAAACGGCGGCGTTGGGTCGCCAATGAGTTAGAAACCTTGTAACGGCGGCGCGGGCGTCCAACGGCGCAAACTGATGCTGCGTTCTGGGCGGAAGGCGGCGGCCTACAATCTCTGCCGACGTGGCAGTACCTGAGGTGATGAGAAACGACAGGTCGGGCGCATCGCAGCCCATCTGCTCAATCAGGCGCAATACAGACAGGCTCTCGCCCACCGAGGCCGCGTGAAACCACAAAAGCCGACCGTCGGGGCGCTCCGCTGTGGCATGACCCATCCGCTCTGGCAGGCGTGCGGCGTCTGTGCCTTGTGCCTTTAGCTTGGCGGACACACGCGCGTAAGCCAGTGGCGCCACAAAATTGGCCGCACCCCGGTAGAGGCGCACGGGCAGGGGCGCCTTGGTCATTGTGAGTTTTGCCTGAACATCAGCCGCCGGTGTGGCTCATGTGGCGCGAGACTCGCCCATCCACGGTCTGGCGGGAATAGTCGAAATCATGGCCCTTGGGTTTGCGCGCGATGGCATCGCGAATGGCATCTTCCAACGGCGCATCATTGCCTGGGTTGTTGCGCATCGGCGCACGCAGGTCGGCCATGTCTTCCTGGCCAAGGCACATGTAAAGCTCGCCGGTGCAGGTCAAACGCACACGGTTGCAGCTTTCGCAGAAATTATGCGTGAGCGGCGTGATGAAGCCGATTCTCTGACCGGTTTCCGCCAGTTCCACGTACCGCGCCGGGCCGCCTGTACGTTCTGCAAGGTCCTTGAGCGTATACTGCTCAGCCAGCCGTGTGCGCAGGTCAGACAGTTTCCAGTATTGGCCCAGCCGATCCTCATTGCCGATATCGCCCATTGGCATAACCTCGATAAAGGTCAGGTCCATGTCGCGCGACTTGCACCACTCCACCAGCGTGAAAAGTTCATCTTCGTTGAAGTCTTTGAGCGCCACGGTGTTGATCTTGACCCGCAGACCGGCGCGCTGAGCGGCATCGATGCCCTTCATCACCTGCGGCAGACGGCCCCAGCGGGTGATGTCGGCAAATTTCTGTTCGTCCAGCGTATCGAGCGAGATGTTCACCCGCCGCACACCGGCCGCATAAAGATCATCGGCAAAGCGTTCCAATTGCGAACCATTGGTGGTCAGCGTCAATTCTTTGAGGCTGCCGGCCTCTAGATGGCGGGTCATGGCGTTGAAAAACATCATGATATTACGACGCACGAGCGGCTCACCGCCGGTAATACGAAGCTTCTCTACCCCGAGCCGCACGAAGGTTGAGCACATGCGATCCAGCTCTTCCAGGGTCAGGAGCTCTTTCTTGGGCAGAAAGGTCATGTTTTCCGACATGCAATAAACACAGCGGAAATCGCAGCGGTCGGTGACTGACACGCGCAGGTAGGAAATGGCGCGCTGAAATGGATCGATCAATGGGGCGGTCATAATGGTGAAAGTAAGCAAAACCGCGCGGTGCGACAAGAGGGCGATGTCGGTGATTGAAGTCACGGTCACTGCGGCCTAGTCTTAGGACATGCGACATGTATATTTGGTCATTTTGTCCAGTTTCACGCTTGTTGGCTGTGCTGTTCTGCCTGAAAGCTGGCGTCCAGCGGCCAACGAGCCGGGTCCTAACACAAGCGAGGGCGGTGAATTGCCCCCAGAGACGCAACCATCTGGTGGCGTCGCGCCTCCGGCAGACGCGCGTACTGCAGAAGCGTTTGACACCACGACCGAGCAAGAGCGCGCCGAGGCAGTGGCTGGACCTTCTGGGGGAGAAAAACGCCTTGGGTCTACAATCGCGGCCTTGGGCGATGTGGCTGAGCCGGGGCTTTGGATCAAAACGCCGCTGGTGGACGCGCCTGCCAAAGGTCGGGTTTTGCACGCGCCGACCGGCAGTAGTGTGGCCGTCGATCTTATCCCGCTTGAGGCTGAAGCTGGCGCCGGAAGTCAGCTTTCGCTGGCGGCGATGCGGCTTTTGCAGGTTGGGCTGACGGACTTGCCGGAAGTTGAAGTATATCTCTCAGGTACCTGATTTACAAATATTTTTCAGCTTCTTTTCGGGCAAATTTCTTCATCTTTGGCGCATGTTCAGACATGAATGCGCGCACGCGGTCGGGGTCATGCTTCGACAGGTCGCGCAACCACCAGGCGACGGATTTCTGAATAAACCATTCCGGATCATGCACATAGGTTGCAGCCCATCCCAAAACACGTTCCCGCGCCACGGCTTCGTGCGGTTTGGGGTGGTTCTGTTTGGTCAGCGGAAGGGTGATGACCATGGCGGCTCGGCGGATCCAGTGGCTGTCTGAACGGGTCCAGGTCTCTATTTCATCAAGCCGCGCTAGATCCGCCATGAGCCGTTTCTGCCCGGCCATCATGGCGTGATCGGCGATGGCCCAGCTGTCAAAATCGGGCAGCCAGCTTGTGATCAGGCTCCAGACGCCCTCATCCGGGGTAATCCGCGCTTGCGTCAGCATCTTGGCAGCGACCAGCCGCGCCTCGAAAATGTTTGTGTCCCAAAGGGATCGCGAGAGCGCTACGCGATCATCAACCTGCATAGACTGCCGCCAGTTTTTGGCCAGATCATTCAAAGCGGGATTGGGCACGCCAAGATAGGTGCGCGGAACCTTGTGATAACCTGCCATGCCGTCGGCACGTCCGGGTTCCACATGCGCATGCAACGCCTCAAGCGCTGTTTCAAGCGAAACTGGCCCGGAATTTGTGTCCGGGGCTGGTGTGGTCATTCCACTGTCACCGATTTGGCCAGATTGCGGGGCTGGTCCACATCGGTGCCCTTCGCAACAGCGGTGTGATAGGCCAAGAGCTGCGCCGGGATCGCGTAGACGATTGGCGTCAGCACCGGGTCAACCTGAGGCAGGACAAGCGTCATCCAAGTGTCTTCACCTGCGGCCTCGGCGCCAGGAGGATCTGTGATCAGGATCACTTTGCCTTCGCGTGCCATGACCTCCTGCATGTTCGACACGGTCTTGCCGAAAAGCGCATCCTGCGGTGCCATCACCACTACTGGCATTTCTTTGTCAATGAGGGCGATGGGGCCATGCTTCAACTCGCCAGACGCATAAGCTTCGGCGTGTATGTAGCTGATTTCTTTTAGCTTTAGAGCGCCCTCAAGTGCCAGTGGATACATCAGACCACGCCCCAAAAAGAGAGCATTGTCCGAGTTTGACAAACGGCGTGCCGCCTTTTGAAAATCGTCATTTGTCTCCAGCGCCGTGTTCAGTACCGCCGGGATGGCGCGCAGGCGGGACAGGGTTTCCTTGAGCGATTGGGCATCCATCTGACCACGATCCGACGCCGCCTTGAGCGCCAGCAAAAGCAGCACGGTGAGCTGGCAGGTAAAAGCCTTGGTTGAGGCGACGCCGATCTCGGTGCCTGCGAAAATCGGCAGGGCCACATCGCTTTCTCGGGCGATGGAGCTCTCGGGGACATTGACCACTGAAAGGATTTTCTTAGCCTTGCCCTCACAATAGCGCAGAGCGGCGAGTGTATCGGCTGTCTCGCCGGACTGGCTGACGAACAGGGCGGCGGTGCGATCTGAGACCGGCGGCTCACGATAGCGGAATTCCGAGGCGATATCGACCTCAACGGGCATGCCAGCCAGTTGTTCGAACCAGTATTTTGCCGTGAGGCAAGCGTAATAGGCCGTGCCGCAGGCCACCATGGTTAGACGGTCATAGGCGCTGAAATCAAGCCCCGCCTGCGGCAGGTTCAGCGTGGCACCATCCTCGTTCAGGTAGTGGCGCAGCGCATCGCCAATGACGCCGGGTTGTTCTGCGATCTCCTTGGCCATGAAGTGTTTGTGCCCGGCTTTGTCCACACGGGCATTGTCAAGCTGAACGGTGCGAATCTCGCGATTGGCCAGGTTTCCGTTTTCATCCGTGATTTCAACGCTTTCACGCGTCACCACAGCAATGTCGCCCTCTGCAAGATAGGCAATCCGATCAGTAAGCGGGGCCAGCGCAATGGCATCCGAGCCCACATACATCTCACCGTCGCCATACCCGATGGCCAAGGGGCTGCCTTTGCGTGCGGCAACGATCAGGTCATCCTGACCGTCAAACAGAAAACAAAGCGCATAGGCCCCTTCGAGACGCGCAATTGTTTTGCGTGCGGCGGTTATCGCATCATCGCCATCCTGCATGTAAGCATTGACCAAAAGCGCGACGGTTTCGGTGTCTGTATCGGTCTCGTTCGCGATGCCTTTTTCCGCCAGTTCCGCGCGCAATTCGAGGTAGTTCTCGATGATCCCGTTATGCACCACGGCCACCGGCCCGGATTTATGCGGATGCGCGTTGGCCACATTGGGCGCGCCATGGGTGGCCCAGCGGGTGTGACCGATGCCTGCTTTGCCGGGCAGGGGATCATGCACCAGAAGATCCGAGAGGTTCACCAGCTTGCCCACTGCACGGCGACGCTCGAGCCTGTCTTGGTTAATCGTGGCGATGCCTGCGCTGTCATAGCCGCGATATTCCAGCCGCTTCAGCGCCTCAACCAGAATGGGGGCCACTTCGTGGTGGCCCAAAACACCAATAATCCCGCACATACGTTCTTAACCCTTGTCTCTAATAGCTTTTTTCTTTTTCAAAATCTCAAAGAGCTTGCGCGCCATGCCCGGCTTGTCCTCTTGGCGGGCGCGCGCAATGGCCAGCGCCTCGGGCGCAACATCATGGGTGATGACAGAGCCAGATGCGGTCATCGCGTCGTCGCCCACTTTCACCGGGGCCACAAGCATCGTGTTCGAGCCAATGAACACACGCTCACCAATCTCAGTGCGATGTTTCATCACGCCGTCATAATTGCAGGTGATTGTACCCGCGCCGATATTGATGTCGGCGCCAACGCTGGCATCGCCGACATAGCTGAGGTGATTCACCTTGGCGCCTTCGCCCACCTGCGCGTTCTTGATTTCCACGAAATTGCCGATCCGCGCGTCTTCGGCCAGCTCCGCACCGGGGCGCAGACGCGCGTAAGGCCCGACAACAGCACCGCGGGCCACATGACAGCCTTCCAAATGTGAAAAGGCGCGGATATGCGCGCCAGATTCAACGGTAACGTCCGGACCAAAGACCACATTGGGTTCAATCACCGTGTCGCGGCCAATCACGGTGTTAAAACCAAAATAAACCGTTTCAGGGGCCTGCATCGTGACGCCGTTGTCTAATGCCTCGGTCCGGGCGCGCTCCTGAAACGCTGTTTCGGCCTGCGCCAGCTCGGCGCGGGAATTAACGCCCAGTGTTTCCGTCTCATCACAGGCGATGGCCGTGGCAGACAAGCCTCGGTCTCGGGCCAGTCCAACAATATCTGTGAGGTAAAACTCACCGGCTGCATTGTCATCGCCAACCGCGTCAATCAGTTCAAACAGAGTCTTGGCAGAGGCAGAAATGACACCGGAATTGCAGAATGTGATGGCACGTGTGGCCTCGTCGGCATCCTTGAATTCAACTATCTTTTCAAGGCTTTCGCCGTTCATGACCAGCCGCCCATAGCGCCCGGGGTCTGCGGCTTCAAAGCCCAGAACCACGACGTCATGGGCCTGACGTGCGTGCTTCATGCGACCAAGTGTTTCGGGCGAGATGAAGGGTGTATCCCCGTAGAGCACGATCACGTCACCCTCAAACCCTGCAAGCGCAGGCGCGGCTTGAGCAACCGCATGCGCAGTGCCTTTCTGCTCGGCCTGATGGGCAATCCTCACATCCTGATCATAGGCGTGCGCGGCTTTTTCCACCAACTCCGCGCCATGTCCTGTCACCACGACCGTATGATCCGGCGCAAGCGAGGCTCCGGCGCGCATGGCATGCACCAAAAGCGGCGCGCCCGCCACTTCATGCAAGACCTTGGGCAGATCCGATTTCATGCGTGTTCCCTGGCCAGCGGCCAGGATCACCAGGGCTGTACTCATCCGCGTCCTCGTTCCTTACGGGCTCGCACCTTTTATCCACTTGCGGGTGTCGCGCAAGGTCGCAGCCCATCAAAGATGATTGCGGGATGTGACAAAGCCGTGCGAAAACCCGCCGAAAGCGTGGGTTGCAAGGCCGGATAAGGCCCTCAAAGAGCGGTGAAACTATGACAACAGTGGTGTTTGATCTTGACGGAACTCTGGCCGACACAAGCGGCGATCTGATCGCGGCGGCCAATACATGCTTTCGTGAGATGGGCGTGGGCGACATGCTCGACCCTCAAAATGATGCCGCAACGGCGCTGCGCGGCGGACGGGCGATGCTGAAACTGGGGCTGATGCGTCTTAACCGGGGCGAGGATGAGGCCGAGATTGATCGGCAATACCCCCTGCTGCTGGAGGCGTATGGTCAGGCAATTGATCACCACACGGTGTTTTATCCCGGCGCGATGGAGGCTGTCGAAGTGCTAAAATCGACGGGCTACAAGGTGGCCATCTGCACCAACAAACCCGAAGCGCTGGCGCGACAATTGATGACAAGTCTTGGGGTGCTGGGGGACTTTGGCGCGCTTGTGGGCGCCGATACCTTGCCAGTACGCAAACCCGATGCCGAGCCATTGCGCCATGCGGTGCGGCTGGCGGGTGGCGACCCGGCGCGGTGCCTTCTGGTCGGAGATACGATCACCGACCGCGAAACGTCACGCGCAGCGGGGGTGCCGTCTGTGCTGGTGACATTTGGGCCAGGCGACGAGGATGTGCTTGCCCTGCAACCAGAGGCAACCATTGACAGTTTCGACGCATTGCCTGCCGTCGTCACGCGCCTTATCGGATGACTTGACGATCTGTGTCGCAAAGCCGGATAAACATATCATGACAGAAGTTTTCAAAGGCAATTTCACCCAGCAAGAGCCGATTTCCGATGAGGGGGTCGCGGCTGCGCTGGATGTGCTGAAATCCGGGCGGCTGCACCGCTACAATCTTGATCCTGGCGATATTGGCGAGGTGGGTCGGCTCGAACAGGAATTCGCGGCCTTTGTGGGCGCGAAATATTGTCTGGCCGTGGCCTCGGGAGGCTATGCCATGGCGACGGCCTTGCGGGCCATCGGGATGCAGCCCGGCGATAAGGTTCTGACCAATGCCTTTACACTCGCCCCTGTGCCCGGCTCAATTGCCAGCGTGAATGCCGTGCCGGTCTTTGTTGGCGTGACTGAGAGCCTCACCATTGACCTCGATGATCTTGAGACCAAGGCGGATCAGGCCAAGGTGCTGATGCTGAGCCATATGCGCGGGCATCTGTGCGATATGGATCGGCTGATGGCGATTTGTGATGCTGCCGGGATCACGGTGATTGAGGACTGCGCGCATACGATGGGCGCCTACTGGCGAGATGTGCCCTCGGGGCGGTTCGGCAAAATCGGATGCTATTCGACCCAGACCTACAAGCATATGAATTCCGGGGAAGGCGGGTTTTTCGTCACCGATGATGACGAGGTCATGGCCCGCGCCATTATCCTGTCTGGCTCTTACATGCTCTATGGTCGTCACGGCACGGTGCCGCCAGCTGAGGTGTTTGAACGGGTTAAGTACACCACCCCGAATGTTTCGGGTCGTATGGACCACCTGCGCGCGGCAATTTTGCGGCCGCAACTGGCGAAGCTGGATCAGCAGTGCAGGGCGTGGAATGCGCGGTACAAGGCGGTGGAAGACGGGCTGCGCAATACGCCCGGCCTTACTATTGTGGAGCGCCCCGAACAGGAAACCTATGTCGGGTCTTCCATTCAGTTCCTGCTGCTCGATTGGAGTGCGGAAGCTGTTAATGACGTCGTGGCGCGCTGCGCCAAACGTGGTGTTGAACTCAAGTGGTTTGGCGGGGCGGAACCCACAGGCTTTACAAGTCGCTATGATAGCTGGCGCTATGCGCCATCTGAGCGAATGCCAGCCTCTGATCGCATCCTGCGTGGCATTCTCGATATGCGCCTGCCGCTGACCTTTTCGCTGGAGGATTGCGTCTTGCTGGCACGGATCATCCGCGCCGAGGTGGGTGCGGTCTGGCAGGGACAGCAGGCGGCGGAATAAAACTGCTTATCTTTTAAGAGATAGGCGCGTTTTTATGTGATTGGCCTGCACAGGATTGACCTGTTACGGGTCTTGCCGTATTTAAATGAACAAGTGTTCAATAAATGCCGGGAGCGAGGGCAAATGTTCAACGCCGTGATGAAATTCGACCTGGGTGAGGATGTGCTTGCCTTGCAGGACATGGTGCATCGCTGGGCGCAGGAGCGGATCAGGCCGATGGCCGGAGAGATTGACCGCTCGAATGCCTTTCCCAATGAGCTTTGGCGCGAAATGGGGGAGCTGGGCCTTCTCGGCATCACCGTGTCCGAGGACTATGGCGGCGCGGGGATGGGCTATCTGGCGCATGTTGTGGCGGTGGAAGAGATCGCGCGGGCCTCAGCCTCGGTCTCGCTCAGCTACGGGGCGCATTCCAACCTCTGCGTGAACCAAATCAAGCTGAATGGAACAGATGAGCAGCGCGCCAAATACCTGCCCGGCCTGGTCAGCGGCGAACATGTCGGCGCGCTGGCCATGTCAGAGGCGGGTGCCGGCAGCGACGTGGTTTCGATGAAGCTACGCGCCGAGAAGCGCAATGATCACTACCGGCTCAATGGCAACAAGTACTGGATCACCAATGGCCCGGATGCCGATACGCTGGTGGTCTATGCCAAGACTGACCCCGAGGCTGGTAGCAAGGGGATTACGGCGTTTCTCATCGAGAAAAGCATGACCGGATTTTCCACCAGCCCGCATTTCGACAAGCTGGGCATGCGCGGGTCCAACACGGCCGAGCTTATCTTCGAGGACGTGGAAGTGCCGTTTGAGAACGTGCTTGGCGAAGAGGGCAAGGGCGTGCAGGTGCTGATGTCGGGCTTGGATTATGAGCGCGTCGTTCTGGCGGCTATCGGGCCGGGTATTATCGCGGGGTGTATGGATGAGGTCATGCCGTATCTCAACGAGCGCAAGCAGTTCGGCACCTCCATTGGCAATTTCCAACTGATGCAGGGCAAGATCGCCGACATGTACGCTGCGATGAATTCTGCGCGTGCTTATGTCTATGAATGCGCCAAAGCCTGTGACCGCGGCGAAGTCACACGCCAGGACGCCGCCGCCTGCTGCCTCTATGCCAGTGAAGTGGCCATGACCCAAGCCCATCAGGCCGTGCAGGCCATGGGCGGCGCCGGTTTCCTCGCCGACAGCCCGGTTGCGCGGTTGTTCCGTGACGCCAAACTGATGGAAATCGGGGCGGGGACGTCTGAAATCCGGCGCATGCTCATCGGGCGGGAGCTTATGGGAGCGATGGGGTGACATCACGTATGGTCTTCCTGCCTTTCGCGGGCGTGGTTCTGTTCACAGCTGCGCTGGCTCTTTTGCTGGGTGGGCGGATGGCCAACACCACCGAGACCGAGGTGATTGAACGCGTGGCGGCGATCTATCTCGGTGAAGCCGGGGCAGATGCCGCGCGCACCGATTGCCGCGCTGTTCCGGCGCAATCCGATGGTCTGTGGCTGGTGATCACCTGCGCGGCCGCGGATGGCAAAGGCTTTGAGTATTTCATCGACCGCTTTGGCCGGGTGGCTGATCGCAAGCCGCTAAAAGGACAGGCATAAATTATGCTGACGCGTGCGCCATATGATGAGCTTCGGCAAAGCTTCCGGTGGAGCCTGCCGGACCAGCTCAACATGGCCGAGCAGGCCTGTGATCGCTGGGCGAATGAGGACCCAAACCGCAGCGCCATCATTGATCTGACCGGACCGCGCCGCGATGTGAGCTTTGCCGAGCTGCGCGCGCTCGCGGACAGCCTGGCGCATGATCTGGTGGCACGCGGTGTTGAGCGCGGCGACCGGGTGGGCGTGCTTCGGTCGCAAAGCGTCTGGTGTGCCGCCGCGCATCTGGCGATCTGGAAAGTGGGCGCGATTTCCATTCCGCTCTTCAAGCTCTTTCGGGAAGAGGCGCTGACCAGCCGGGTGCGCGATGCGGGGGCGAAATTTATTGTCACGGATGCCGAAGGGGTAGGGATGCTCAAACCCTTGCCCGAAATCACACCCTTGGTGCCCGAATACATGGCCCTGCCGCAGAAGGCATTCGAGACCGCCGTGACCGGTCCAGATGATCCCGCTACGCTCATTTACACCAGCGGCACGACCGGCAGCCCCAAGGGTGCGCTGCACGGTCATCGCGTGCTGACTGGCCACCTGCCGGGGATGCAGATCAGCCACGATTTCCTCGATCACCCCGACGATTGCCTCTGGACACCAGCCGACTGGGCCTGGATCGGGGGGCTGTTCAATATCCCCGGCAGGTGGCCAGTCAGCACGCGATGACCGTGCAGCGCACCCTTGGGGCTGC
>JBCAZO010000045.1:0-11113 GCA_038532975.1 Pseudomonadota bacterium | reverse complement strand
GAGACTGGCTCCGGCGGTACGACGGGCGAGGAGACTGGCTCCGGCGGTACGACGGGCGAGGAGACTGGCTCCGGCGGTACGACGGGCGAGGAGACTGGCTCCGGCGGTACGACGGGTGGCGGTGTCATCGTCGATGCATCGGGATTGGTGTTCGACGACTATGTTCTTGACATCACAGCCATAGAAAATAGTGGCAGTGTAAAATTGAAGGGAGATGCATCGGTTGTAGATGCACAGGACGGATCGGTAATCCGTTTTGATGGAGATGGTGACGCTGCAAAATTAGGACGTTTAACCGAGTTCGAAGAGTCTGAACAGCTTGCGTTTATGATCGAGTTCACTCGCGACGAAGCCGATGGCAGCTCTCAGCGACTGATCTGGAACAAGGGTCATCTTGGGCTAACTTTAAAGGGCGATGGTTTGGTTGCTCATGTTGCCGACAGCGATGGCAAGTTAAAAGGCTTCAAAGTCGATGATCTTGGTCTTAACGATACTGATACGCATAAGATTATTATGCTTGTCGACCAGGAGTCTGATCGTTTGCAAGTTCTCGTGGATGATGTTCTAGTCTTTGAAGAGACAGATACAGATTTTGAATTTGTTGAAGGTACACATGGTGGTCGCCAATGGGGGTGGAACCTCGGGTTTGAATGGGGTCGTTATGTCGATGGTGAAGTCAGTGCTTTTGCAATCGATGATGACGTTGACTTTGTTAACCCCACGACCTTCCAAGGTGATGACCTGTTTGTTTGAGGGTTGAGATTTGGTCTAGTTGACACGGCCTGGGTACTTCAAAAGCGGCAGGATGCAGTTTTTTTGCAACCTGCCGCTATCGTTTGTGACTCTGTAGATTGCCAAACCTGCCTACACCCCGCCATTATCAGGCTTGGGCAGGAAAGAAAATCAAACGTATGATTTTATCAGATCAATACCGTTTTGTGTTCGTGCACATTCCAAAATGTGCGGGAACCTCAGTGCGTAAGGCAGTTCTGCCTTTTCACGATGCGGACAGCCGATTTCTGAAGGCCATCGAAATACATCCAAAACTAGGACAGATAGACTATCGGCATCTTCCATTGAAGTTATTACGTGATCTGGACCGTGACGCGTTTGATAAGTTTGATGTTTATGAAAGCTACGCCATTTTACGCGATCCATTTCAGCGGTTCCGATCAGCTATGTCGCAACGCGCAAAGATGTATGTTGGAAAGGAAATCGCGCAACTGGACGAAGACGAAATGTATTCTGAAACAAATCGCGTGATTGACTATTTACTAGCGGAGCCAGCAGTCATCACATCTGATTTCATACATTTCGCCCGACAATCTGATTTTGTTCAAATAAACGGGAAGCGGATAGTGCAAAACCTCTATCCAGTGGAGAGGCTTGATCTTCTTTTGACGGCACTTGGACGACATATTGGGATTGAAACGCTAGAGGTCGGCCACGCCAACAAAACAAAAGTACACCGATACCCAAAGCTCAAGCACGTTTTATACAGCGGCAGCTCCCTTGCCCGAAGGTTGCTGCCGGGTTCTTTGCACGAGACGCTTAGAACGTCTGCTCGGCGTGCTCTGATGACCTCAAGTGAAGCGGCACAGTTTCCTATCTTTGAGCAAAACTATGTGGTTGATTTTATAAAGACATACTATTGCACTGACATTGCTTTGCATCAAGAAATCCTAAGAGATGTGGCGGCGTAATACTACGGAAGTTATACAAACGTTGAGCAATGTCTTTTACGCTTTCTGCAAATGCAAAACTCAATCAGGCGGCCGTTGTTATTTTGTGCTGGACAGTTTTACCGTTTTTAAACCGTCGTCCTGCAGGAGCGCCTTGACCAGAGTAAGCTTGTCCGTGTCCTGGTCCCATTGCCAGCGCAGTTTTTGCACCGGGGCCGCCCCGGCATCGAGAATCTCGCCTACCCGTGCCACATCGCGTTCGCGTATGATGCAATCATGCACTAGATGCGGGGCGTGGCATCCAAATTTGGGCACGCTGCTCAGCGCCCGCCGGAACGGGCTGCGCATGTAGCTCAAAAGCTCAAACAAGGTCTGGCACCAGAAATAGAGATGCGGCTTTTGTCGACCTTCCCAGTAGCGGAAACTGTATTCTTCCCATTCCGACATAACCGTGTTGCCTGCTTCGGCCGCCAGAAACCAGGTGGCCACCTCACGAGTATAGCCGGGCCAGGTGAACCATCGGGTCTCAGGCGTCCAGAAGAATGCGAAAAAGCCGCGTTGGGCGACCATCGGCAGCCATTCATCAAGTGGTTTGACACAATAAGCCGTAGCATCCGCCCAGACACCACCCTGTTCCTTTAGCAGCCGAAAGCGCAGCAGGTTGGAATAGGACTGGATCGACATTTCTGAGGAGAGTTTGGGCATGGTCACGTAGTCAGACACAGTGTCCTTGTCGAGTACGCGGATGGTCCAACTGGGGTTTTTCTCGTGCCAGGAGTTGATGCACATCTTCACAATCTCGGGAGCCTGGTCGAGCCCTTTGTCCCAGAACATCCAGATGTTGCGCTGCAAGACGCGTGGCGCGGAGCTTTCAAAGCCGTCTTGTTTGGGCTTGCCAGCCTTGCGCAGCATGCGCCGCCCAAAGCTGCGCAGCTGCTTCACTTTGACGAGAGCCACAAATAACGAGACCCAGGAATTATTACTCAAGACGTTTGCTCCTTTGAAAATACTCTGTTTGTTTACAGGCTTTTGCTTGGGTTCTCCATCATTTGTGCCATCGAATTTCCAGTGCCGTGTTTTGCCTGCATCGCCTATGCTTGATCTGCATTGTTCCAATGGACCACGTGACGACCATGTACTACAAATGGTCCAAGTTTCAGCCTGATCTGAATGAGTATATTGCCCGAAAAACGAATCCGTAGACGACGAAAGACCTTCACTACATTCATATCGAAAAATACGACGGAAAAACATTGCTCAACGCGGTCAATTCGAGCGAAATCTTGGCTGAGAATTACCTTTGCACCACGAAGCTCCATTGTCTGGGAAAATAATAAATGCAAACTATGCTGTATTGATGTGGCTGTGCGCTGCACGAGGCGGGTCATATGTGTGGAAGGTTATGAGCTTAATGTGCTGTCTGACCTTAAAACATTGTGAGAATAGGTCCGATAAAAGGGACACCTGTCTGAAAGAGGCTATGGCATGACACTCGCTGTGCATCCTGACCGGATCCCTAGCAGCCCGGAGGTTGTCAAAAAATCGGACAGAATTCTTATTCTGATCCTAATGATGGCTTTGGTCATGCCGTTTTTTTTCTTTCTGGGCGGTCTGCGATTGAGCATGTATCGGCTTTATCTGCTGGTTTTTGGAATACCAATTGTCATTCGCTGGATCCAGGGAGCAGCTGGCTCCGTCCGTGCGGTGGATATCGTGGTTATCTTTTCTGCGATCTGGATGATGATTTCACTTTTTGCTGTGCATGGTGGTTCGAAGTTGGAGTTCGCGGGGATCACCTTTATCGAAACGGTGATCCCGTTCTTGGCCGCCCGCGTGCTCATTCGGGATTTTGCGGCGTTCAAGCTTTTTGTTCGGTACTACTTTTTGGTCGTACTTATACTTGTGCCGTTTGCATTCTATGAGAATTTGACCGGAAAACCAATTCTGCTGGATCTTTTCCGAGGCGTTTTCAGTGTTTATCATACCCCATCTCATGCTCCACGCTTAGGTCTGGAGCGTTCGCAAGCCTCTCTACCGCACCCAATTCTTTGGGGCGTATTCGCGGCCCCACTCTTTGGCTTATCCTGGTATGTGCTGAGCTACCGCGCATCGTTTTTTACGACCATTCGCCGCCCGTTTGTGGCGTGTTTTGCGGTGTTCACGTCGCTGTCTTCCGGTGCGTATCTGGGCCTTATACTTCAGATGTTACTGGTGGCTTGGGACGAAATTTTTAAGATATTCAAAAGGCGCTGGACTATTTTTCTGATCATATTTTGTGTGCTTTATTTCTTTGTAGAGATCTTTTCCAATCGGACAATTTTTCAGATCATTGCCAACGAGCTCACCTTTTCTGAAGGCAACTCATACCATCGGATACATATCTGGAATAACGCGATCGACGATGTCTACCGCGCCCCAGTTTTTGGAATCGGATTTAATGAGTGGACACGGCCGAAATGGATGAAACCTAGTATCGATAATTTCTGGCTGGTTGTGGCCCTGCGCCATGGAGTTCCTGCATTTCTTTTTTTGATCTTGGCCATCATGATCACGATCTGGGCTGCAGTGCGAGCACCTCTTACAGGGCCTTACGCGCATGCACGTACGGGTTATCTGATCGTTTTGTCGTCGCTTGTCTTCTGCGCATCGACGGTACATCTGTGGGATGCCACATATTGTTTGCTCATGTTTTTGCTGGGGGCAGGGCAATGGTTTGCCAATGGTGATCCTGCGGATGAAGGCGGGACAGCCGAAGAAATCAATCCGTTAGACCGCCGTACTATTCAATATACCCGCTTCCCCAACGCACAAACACGCAGCTCGGCCTAACCCGTCACCATCCAGCGCCTGCGCATCATGCCAAGAGCCCGTCTGAACCGCCGCAGGAGCGGCTGAGCACCACTCAGCACCGCTTGCATGACTTCTTCTGACATATCCCCCCGCAGCGACGTCCGGGGGCGCAGGAACGTGTCCGTGCGCGTCTGGCCGCCATCGCTGGTCCAGGCGGCGGTGTAGCCTGCGCAGTGCAAGGCCTTGAGCACGCGGGCATCATATCGGCCAAAGGGGATGCCGGCCTCGGTCACGGGGCGGCCACAGATGTCTTCCAGCCGGGCACGGGAGGTTTGCACTTCGTCCTCAAGCGCGGCCTGATCCAGGGTGGGCCAGGGCAGGTGCGCCTTGCCGTGGCTGCCGATCACCATGCCCGCCTCTTGCAGAGCATGAATATGGGACACATCCAGAGACCCCGGCGTACCGATCCGGTCAGTGAGCACGAAGATGCGGGCTCTGAGCCCGTGCCGGCGCAGTATGGGCAGGGCAATATCGTGATCTGACAGGTTGCTGTCGTCAAAGGTGATGATAAAGCGCGCCGGATCGGGGGCCGCAGCGACCTGATCCATCAGCCACTGAAATTGCGCCTCGGAGACCCAATAGGGGGCTTCGCCAGACTCCAGCGTTCGTTGCGGCGCGCCAATGCCATGAAAGTTCAGCGCAATGTGCCAGGTCATTTGCGCCCCTTCAGGCGGCTGTGCAGCGCCTCAGCGGTTCCAACCAGGGCCGGGGCAAGGCCGGAGGGCTTGAACTCATAAGGCCCGCAGGCGGTCACATCCGCCCCGCCAGTGCGCTGCTTGAAGCGGGTGACGCTGGGGTTCGTATCAGGGTCTATTCCGCCCAAATCAAAGCATTTTCGCCCCAGTTCGCGACAGCGCAGCGTCGCCTGCCACATCAGGAAATGCCCGGCATTGAGCCTGCGCCCCACCTCGGATGTGGCGCCAAAGAGATAGACGGCATTCTGCCCGGTATGGCCGATCGTCATGGCGGCAATATCCGCGCCATCCTTGTGGGCAATCAGCACCTCATGGGTGAAATCGGGACCAGTGAGCGGATAGTAGAACTCGGGCGGGATGTCAGGGTCAAACCCCTTGGCCGCCTGCACTTCGCGGTAAAGCCGGTCAAAACGCTCGGTGCACTCCGCCAGCGGGAGATGTTCAAGCTTTATCTCGGCCTTGAGCGCGTTGCGCAGCGGATTGCGCCATTTGCCGTGCAGGGCGGCCATCAGCGTCTCTTCGTCGGGGGTGCAGTCAATCAGCACGGTGCGATAGGAGCCTGCCTTTTGGGTGATCCCGAAGCCCTCGCTTTCCGCGATCTGATTCACCAGCCCGGCCTCCAACCCGCTTGGGGCGGCAAAGCGCAGGCGCAGGATGTGGCCGGTCTTTTGCGCGTACTGACCAAGGGCTGCAAAGACAGCGCGCAGCCGGTCTGCATCTGGCTCAGGCTGGTCCTTGGGACAGACCAAAGGCCCGCTGGCGATCCAGGCAATGCCCCGACCCAGCCCCGGCACACGCTTGATGCGCAGACAGGCGGCGGCCATGATCCGGCCTGCGTCATCGGTGAGAGTCACAAACTCCGCCTCCGCCCCGATCCGGTCAGCGGCAGGGCCGGCATAGGTCAGGCTTTGCTCATAGGTCAGATCCCGAAACTGTGCACTGATTTCGGGCCAGGTGTCGGGGACGATGGTGTTGATCTGGTAGCGCTGTGCGGGGGCTAAAGACATATCTCTGTCGAACTTGGGTGAAAATAACATGCTTATAAAGGGGAATGGCTTTTGTTTATACGCGCGATCTGATCCAGCTTTGCCAAAGGGGCCCTGTCTTCAGGCCCAATTTGCGCAGCTTTGGGGCCATCCGGTTGAACCAGATCCGATAGTACAGCAGGTTGAGACAATTGGCGTAATGCCGCAAAAGCGCCAGCTTGGCTTTGCCCAATGGCGTTTTGCGCCCGATAAGGAACCTGTGCATGTCGACGGTCTCTCCCTTGAGACTGGCTTTGTAGTCATATTCGCCGGCACCGCTGTCCAATACGCGGATGTTTTCGCCAATGAGGTGCTCGATCCGCTCAAACTGTGCATGCAGGCCGATATCCAGCTTGGGCAAAGACGGATCAGCCCGCCGCGCCGGCACAAGAGCATGACAGGACTGTCCGGCGACAAAACAGAAGAGGGCTGAAATGGCGTCACCTGTTGGCCCTCTCTGGAGATACAGTCTCGCGCTGTTGTTCTCAGAGTCAGTGGCGCAAAAATCCGCATAGAAAGCAGCACTGCCCGGCCAATCGGCGAAATGACCTAGGCGCCCTTTTTCCTGCCATTGTGCATTATGCATGTCGATGAACGCGTTCAGAGCCTGGGCCGCGCCGGTCCCGGTAAGAAGTTGCGTTGTGACATTGTGATCTTCTTCCAGAATGCGCTTGGTCTTGCGATATTTGTTGCGCCTGTTTCGGGACAGTTTCGAGAGATAGTCGTCGAAGCTGTCCGGAAGAGGAATGATGGTATGCGCGCGCGGGCATGTGTCCGGGTGCACGATCACGTCGGACATGGAGGCCAGCGCGTGTTCAATATGTTCAGGGTTACCATGCGTGTCTGAAATCGGTGCAAGACTGACGCAGTTGCAGCGGTGAGACGTGATCAGATCATGAGTGGCCTTTTTGATCACCTCTTCCAGCTGTGCTTTTTCGATCGGAAGGGCCAGCACACCGAACAGCGGATGTGGCCCGGCCAGCTGGGCCAGGCGTACGGGCACCCCGAAAGGCCAGAGCGTGTCGATGACGAAAGGCAGCACCGCAACCAACGTTCCCTCGCTGCGCGCAGACAGCAGCCGCATTTGCCGCTTGCCTGCGAAGTGACGGCTCCAGGGTCTGATCCAGTCCGGGGAAAACCAAACATCGCTGTTCGTGCGGGTCACCAGGGTTTGCCATTCGGGTAAAATCGCGTCTGCCTCGGCTATCTCCAGCCAGGAGATTTCTAGATCCTTAGCGTTGGTCAATGGGCTGGTTCTCTTCCGGTGAAATGATAGAGCAGGGCCACACGAGAAAGACGCAGTCGGGCGCGATATTCTTCGTTGCTGCTTCGCAGGTTGAGTATCCCGAAGATGATGCTGCGCATGATGGCCCCGCTGACAAATATGCTGCGGGCACATAAGGCTCCGAGCCATCCATAATGCTTGCGGACATAGATCATCTTGCTCTTTTGCATCTGCACATACATGCGGGACTTGATCTGCGCAGTGCTTTTTGAGCCGCCATCCAGATGCAGAATGCGGGCCTCGGGGGCGAAGACACATCGCCAGCCTGCATTGCGGATGCGTTTGCACCAATCGGCTTCTTCGGAGTAGATGAAAAAGGCATCATCCAGCAATCCAACCGCTTCAAAGACGTGTCGTGGTACCAGCATGAACATTCCCGACACGACATCGACATCGCGCTGGCTCTTGCGATTCCAGGTGCCGTATTCAGGCTGCGCCAAGAACGCGTTATTGCGCCCCATGCGGTGCAGGCCAAACTCAATAAGGGCAATGTTCACAGGACTGGGATCGGCGAAACATGTGCGCTGAATCGTTTCGGGATCCTCGAGAACCTGGCATCCGACGCAGCCAATATCGGGATTCTGGTCCAGCCAGACGCACATTGTGTCGATTGCTCCGTCCAGAATGATTGTATCGGGGTTGAGCAAAAGCAGCTTATCGCCCTTGGCAATCTCCAACCCCTGGTTGTTGGCCGCCGCAAACCCGTTATTGTCGGTATTCGCAATCAGCACCACATCCGGGAAATCCTGACGCACCATATCGGCCGATCCATCGGTCGAGGCATTGTCGATGACGATCACCTCGTGGGGCAGCGTGGTCTCACTGGCAATGGATTGTAGACAATCGTGCAAAATATCCCGCGTGTTCCAGTTTACGATGACAATCGACACGGCACAGTGCGTCTGCGCTGGATCGCGATCTGAATTCATGGCACCTTAAATCCTAAACAAAACATAAAAATATCTACTCAGCGTCGGAGTGAATCACGATTTCAGATTTGAAACCATACTGCCCGGAAATAATACTCAAAATAGTGCCGTGGCGCCGCATTGTGTATCGTGTTTTAACCGAGTCTCCAAAGATGTCGGGTTAGTGGTCTTAGAAAGTGTTCTTTTAATGAAAATTGATTGTTCAGATACTCTGACTGATGAGCAGAAAGCAGAGTGGTGTGTTTTTCTTGCACAATCTCAGCATCAGCATCCACGGCAGGACCTTCGGTTTGTCGATGTTATGCGGGCCATGGGCGAAGAGGTGCTTTTTGTTATGGGGCGCCAAAATGGGGCGGTCTGCGCAGTAGGGCTTTTCTCCCTGCATCCAAGCCGGTTTTTGCCGGGGCGTATCGCCTTGGCCACTGCGTTGAGCGGGCCGGTTTGCGATGATGAAGACACGCTTGTTGATTTCGTGCAGAACATGGCAGCGCATCCGCAATTTGCCAAGGTCGATGCCATCTGCATTACCCCGTATTGGCTGGGAGAGCAGGCTGAGAGCCTGACCGGCCGATTGACCGCCGCAGGGTTTAGGGTGACCGACCCCAAACCCTATCGTGACACCGGGGTCATTGACCTGACGATGTCAGAAGAAGAGCTGCAGGCCTCTTTTTCGCGCAGTGCACGCCGGAAAGTGCGGCTGGTCGAGAAATCAGAGATCGAAATCCGTCGGATTGACACATTGGCGGACACAGAAACGTTTTTTGAGCGTCTGAACCGGCTTGTCATTGCCCGCCATAATCTGACCCCGGTCCCGCATTCCGAGCAGCAGGCGGGGTTTCATCACATCTTCAGTGACCCTTCCATCGGCATCATCTTTGGCGCCTACCATGAAGAAAATTTTCTAGGCGGCCTGCTGCTCTATCGCAGTGGCAAGACGGCCCATGCCCGCCGCTATGTCGCTGACCCCGGTGCGGCGAAGGCCGTAGGGAATTTGCGCGTGGCCCCGGCGCTTTGGCTGCAAGGGCTTTTCTGGGCCAGACGTGAGGGATGTACGCAGTTCGATGTCGAGGGGTATTTCCCGGTAGATGACAAAAGCCATCCGAATTTCAACGTGTATGAATACAAAAGAGAATTCAAACCTGATCATATACAGCGTGTTGCGGAACACACTCTGGTTCTGAACCGCACCAGTCATTCTATCAACACGATGCCAAGGCGAGGCAAGAACGCTGTGAAGTCTATTCTGGCTAGACTGAAACAGCTCAATCCTAAACACCTGAAGCGCCGCACGGCACTCAAAGCAGACTGAGATGAGCCAGAAATCTCCCATATCTTTTGGCAGTAAACGTGCCAAATATCTCAATCGGCTGGTCACTACATTGGCATCTCCGTTCGAGGCGTTTCTCGAAAGCCGGACCAATCCCAAGGAAAGCGCGGTCTGTTTCATCGTGGGCCCGCCTAGATCAGGGACGACATTGCTTTATGAGATGATCGTCACGCGGTTTCAGTGTGGTTATTTCACCAACCTGGCAAAACGGTTGTTTGAGGTTCCGGTTGTTGCAACATGGATCTGCAGAAACGAGATGCGGCGCCGAAGCGGCTCGTTTGACAGTGTTTACGGAGAACTTGATGGCAACGCCGCGCCAAGTGAGGCGGGGCGGATCTGGCGTTTCTGGATGCCTTATGCGGCCCCGTATTCCTTTGACCTTCCCGGGGTGTCCCCCAAAAGAATTCATCGCAAGATCGCGGCGATTTGTCGTTTGGCTGGCGGCCCCATGATCGTGAAAAACCCGATTTTGCAATCGGACATTCCAGCCATTACCGAGATGTTTCCAGAGGCTGTTTTCCTGCATATTGAGCGCGACTGGGCGGACAATGCCCGGTCCCTGATGGGATTGCGCGCGAAACGAACGCCCGAGGATGACACGGGCTGGGTGTCTTTGCGGCCAAGTGGGTGGGAAACTTATGCTTCAGCGGATGCGCTCACCCAATCCTGCGTGCAGGTGATGCTCAGCCACAAAGATATCGAGACGTATCTTGAGGGCCCACGGCGTGCTGGCAGGCTCATGAAGATCCGCTATGACATCTTATGCGAAAAGCCAGATACCGTATTGGACGAGATCGAAGCGTTTCTTGCGGCTAATAACATTGCTATCACACGTAAACCGTTTTCGCAGAAGGGGCTGAATATTGAGCCTCGAAAACCCCCCACTGACGACACACAGACAAAAATACAAGCTTGCCTTGAAGACCTATCAGGCCGCACGCAGGCCTGACCAACATCACGGGAGAATGGACGTGGCAAACCGCCAAGAGACGTCTCTGTATTGCGGCGAGGCCCCTATGACACTGGCCCACCAGTTCCGGCGCGACTCCGGGGGCGGGTTTGCATCGCTTTTCGAGGGCCGGCGGGTGTTCTGGAGTTTCAACACCCGTGTGGCGATCCGGGCGGCCTGTGATCTTCTGGGATTGCAGGCTGGCGACGAGATTCTGGTGCCAGCCTATAATTGTGGATCAGAGGTCGATCCGCAGATCCATGCCGGATTGTCAGTCATGCTTTATCCGGTAGCGCAGGATCTACGGGCGGACCCGCAGCAGATTGAGGCACTGATTACAGCGCGAACACGTGCGATCTACGTCACCCATT
>JBCAZO010000044.1:0-11153 GCA_038532975.1 Pseudomonadota bacterium | reverse complement strand
TCCTTCAGGGCATGGCAGCAGGCCTTGGTGAAGAAGGACATGAAGCCCAGTTTGACGCCGTGTTTCTTGACAAACTCGTCCTTGTACTCGTTGCGCAGCGCCATAACCTCGGTCATGTCCACCTCATTATAGGTGGTGAGCATGGCGGCGGTGTTCTGGCTGTCCTTGAGGCGCTTGGCGATGGTCTGCCGCAGGCGCGTCATCTTCACCCGCTCTTCGCGGGCGGCGTCATCGGCGGAGACCGGCGCGCGCGGGGCGGCAGCAGGCGCGGCAGACACGGCAGGGGTCGCGGACGCAGCGGCCGCGGCGCGCGCGACGTCTTCTTTCATCACACGGCCATCGCGACCAGAACCTTGCACTTGATCGGGCGTAAGACCTGCTTCGGCCATGGCTTTCTTGGCTGATGGGGCATCTTCAACATCCTTCGCGTCGCGCCCGGCAGGCGGGGTCGTGTATTGATCCCCGTTGGTTTCGCCATCCCGTGCGGTTGGGCGCTCGGCAGGTTCCACTGCTCCGTCGGCACCGCCGGACATGACAGCAAGTTTGCCATCCGCCTGCACCGTGTCGCCCTCTTTGGCAAGAATTTCAGTCAGAACACCCGCTGTCGGCGCGGGCACTTCGACCGAGACCTTATCAGTTTCCAATTCGCACAGCATTTCGTCCGCGGAGACGCTATCGCCCACGGATTTAAACCAGGTAGACACGGTGGCTTCGGTCACGGATTCGCCGAGAGTTGGAACCATCACATCGATGCTGCCATTGCCAGCGCCGGTCGGCTCTGGTTCTGCCGCTGCCTGGGCAGGTTCCGGAGGCGGGGCGTCGCCGCCCGCGCTGGCCCCTTCATTGATGGTGGCCAGAAGGGCATCCACGCCAACGGTCTCACCTTCTTTGGCAACGATCTCGGCCATGGTGCCGGAGGCCGGTGCAGGAACCTCCACGGTGACTTTGTCGGTCTCCAGCTCACACAGCATTTCATCCGCGGCGACCGCATCACCCGGTTTCTTGAACCAGGTGGCAACGGTGGCTTCGGTCACGGATTCGCCCAGGGTGGGCACGCGCACTTCTGTGGTCATTGGGTCTTATCCTTCGATGGTCAGCGCGGCATCCACCAGCGCCTCTTGTTGTGCTTTGTGTTGGCTGGCAAGCCCCGTGGCCGGAGAGGCCGAGGCTGGGCGACCGGCATAAGTCGGGCGGGTATGCTTGGCCTTGATGCGTTGCAGGACCCATTCGATGTTGGGTTCGATAAAAGTCCAGGCCCCCTGGTTCTTAGGCTCTTCCTGACACCAGACCATGTCGGCGCCTTTGAAGCGCTCAAGTTCCTTGACCATCGAAATGGCCGGGAAAGGATAGAATTGCTCAATCCGCATCAGGTAGACATCGTCCAGCCCGCGCTTGTCACGTTCTTCCAGCAAGTCGTAATAGACCTTGCCCGAACACATCACGACGCGGCGGATTTTAGCGTCAGGTTTCAGTTTAAGATCGGAGTTACCGTGCTGGGCATCATCCCAGAGGACCCGGTGGAAACTTGACCCGGTGACGAAATCCTCGGTCTTGGAAATACACATCTTGTGCCGCAAGAGCGATTTCGGCGTCATCAGGATCAGCGGCTTGCGGAATGTGCGGTGTAGCTGACGACGCAGGATGTGGAAGTAATTCGCTGGCGTTGTACAGTTAGCGACGATCCAGTTGTCCTGTCCGCACATCTGCAGGAAGCGTTCAAGGCGCGCGGAGCTGTGTTCAGGACCCTGGCCTTCGAACCCATGCGGCAGCAGGCAAACAAGGCCCGACATGCGCAGCCATTTGCTTTCGCCCGAACTTATGAACTGATCGAACATGATTTGCGCGCCGTTGGCAAAATCGCCAAACTGCGCCTCCCACATCACCAGAGCATTGGGTTCCGACAGGGTGTAGCCATACTCAAACCCGAGCACCGCATATTCGGAAAGCATCGAGTCGATGACGTCGTAGTGGGCCTGTCCTTTGCGGATGTGGTTGAGCGGATAGTACCGTTCCTCAGTGTCTTGATTAATGAGGCCGGAGTGCCGTTGACTGAAAGTACCCCGAGTACAATCCTGACCTGCAAGCCGCACCGGGTACCCTTCGGTCAGTAGCGATCCAAAGGCCAGCGCCTCGGCAGTTGCCCAGTCGAAACCCTCGCCGGTTTCAAACATCTTGGCCTTTGTTTCCAAGAGGCGTGCCACTGTCTTGTGCAGCGGAAAATCCTTTGGCGCGGTGGTCAATGCCTTGCCGATCTCAGTAAAGGTCTTTTTCTTTATTGAGGTCGCCCCGCGCTGGTAATCCTCATCCTTGCGGTCGAGATGAGACCACTTACCATCCAGCCAATCGGCCTTGTTCGGGCGGTATTCTTTTCC
The DNA here is from genome assembly GCA_038532975.1 of Pseudomonadota bacterium. Taxonomy (GTDB): domain Bacteria; phylum Pseudomonadota; class Alphaproteobacteria; order Rhodobacterales; family Rhodobacteraceae; genus Roseovarius. The sequence goes on along the minus strand of JBCAZO010000044.1, from coordinate 8,781 downwards.
AGCCTCAAACTCGTCGGCCAGGTAGGATTGGAAGGCGGCTTTCATATCCTCAATTTCGCCCTCCGGGATCAGGCCATCTTTCACCAGTCGTTCGGTGTAGAGCGCCAATGTGGTCTTCTGCGTCTTGATCTTCTTGTACATGACGGGGTTGGTGAACATCGGTTCATCCCCCTCGTTATGGCCGAAACGGCGATAACAGATCATGTCGATGACAACGTCTTTCTTGAATTTCTGGCGGAATTCAGTGGCCACGCGGGCGGCATGCACCACGGCCTCCGGATCGTCACCATTGACGTGGAAAATCGGCGCTTCGACCATAAGCGCAATGTCGGTTGGATAGGGCGACGAACGGCTGAAATGCGGCGCGGTGGTAAACCCGATCTGGTTGTTGACCACGATGTGCATGGTGCCACCGGTTTTGTGACCCTTCAGCCCCGAAAGACCGAAACCTTCGGCCACCACACCCTGCCCGGCAAAGGCGGCATCGCCGTGCAGTAAAATACCCATAACGGCGGTCCGCTCGGTGTCGTTTATCTGGTCCTGTTTGGCCCGGACTTTCCCCAGAACGACCGGGTTCACAGCCTCAAGGTGCGACGGGTTTGCTGTTAGAGAGAGGTGTACGGAGTTGCCGTCAAACTCACGGTCCGACGAGGCGCCAAGGTGATATTTCACGTCACCTGAGCCGTCAACTTCCTCGGGTTTGAAACTGCCGCCCTGAAATTCATTGAAGATCGCGCGATAGGGCTTGCCCATCACATTGGCCAGCACCGACAGACGCCCGCGATGCGGCATGCCGATGACGATGTCCTTCACTCCCAATTGGCCACCGCGCTTGATGATCTGCTCCATTGCGGGAATGAGGCTCTCACCGCCATCAAGACCAAAACGCTTGGTGCCCATGTATTTGACATGCAGGTATTTTTCGAACCCTTCGGCCTCGACCAGTTTGTTCAAAATCGCCTTGCGCCCTTCACGGGTAAAGCTGATTTCCTTGTCGTACCCTTCGATCCGTTCCTTGAGCCAGGCAGATTGCTCTGGATCGGAAATATGCATGTATTGCAGCGCAAAAGTGCCGCAGTAAGTGCGTTTGACGATTTCCAGGATCTCACGGATAGAGGCGACCTGAAGGCCCAGCACGTTGTCGATGAAGATCGGGCGATCCATATCGGCCTCTGTGAACCCGTAAGAGCGCGGATCAAGCTCGGGACGGTCCGGCGTTTCGCGCAGGCCGAGCGGATCGAGATCAGCCGCCAGATGGCCCCGGATGCGGTAGGCGCGGATGAGCATAAGGGCGCGCACGGAATCTAGCACGGCGCGCTTAATCGCGTCATCCGAGACCTCGACACCCTTTTCGGCGGCCTTGGTGGCTATTTTCTTGGCGGCCTCTTTGGCCTCAAGTTCGGGCGGATACTCCCCCGTCAGCGCGCCAGTGAGTTCATCATTGGGTTGCGGAGGCCAGTCAAGTCGCGCCCAGGATGGCCCGGCGGCCTCGCGCTTGACCTCAACCTCGCCATCACCCAGCTGCGCAAAAAACGCCTGCCAGGCCTCATCGACTGCGTTGGGGTCATTGGCGTAACGCGCATAGAGCTGTTCGAGGTATTCGGCATTGTGCCCCTGCATGAAGGAAGAGGCGTGGAATTGGTCGTTGGGAGATTGGTCGGTCATGTTTGTGTCCCCTGCTGACGGACGCGCAGTGCGTCAGGGCCTGATGCCCCATTGTGAAACGATGGCATCGCCGCCCAGAGCTGTTTTGGCTCCGTCTTTTGGGCGTAGCTGCCGAAAGAAAATGAAAGGTTGTTCTGCGCCGTTGGGCGTCACGACGAGATCGGTCAGGAACTCTTGTTCGAAGGTCTGATCCGGATCTTTGATGCCAGCAACGGCGTCGAACTCTCCGGCGCGTAACGCGCCGTGATCCAAACTGGCGACATGCGTAAATCCGCAATGCTCAGGTTCGACAACAGAGGTGATGATAAAGAACGTGTCGTCCTCGGGGAAAACGTAGATCTGCTGTCCGTCATCCGCGTCTTCGACCATTGCAGCAATAATACCGGTGAATATCTCAACAGCATTTGCGTGCAAGGCGGGGTTTGGGGCCTCACCTGTTTGAGCATAGGCGGTCAGGCGCTCCGCATATGTCAGTTGCGCCCCCACACGATCAACCTGAGCATCGGTGAGATGTTCGAAACCGGTCGATTTCAAGTTGGCGTCGAAGTCTTCCGGCGCAGCATTGGTGCAGGCCGCGATGGCCTTGCTGGCGATTTTGTTCCATTCCCCAGCATGGGCGGGTGACGCAGCCACAATGAAAGCCGCACCCAGAAATGCCAGGGTCGCGTGCCGGGCTGAAGCCCGGCCTACGGCTTTCGTCTGGGACATTACCCAATCGCCTCCAGCACGGCCTCGCCGAGACCGGCGGGGCTCTCGCTTACAACAATCCCAGCCGCGCGCATCGCTTCGATCTTGTCATCGGCACCGCCTTTGCCGCCGGCGACGATGGCACCGGCATGGCCCATGCGGCGGCCTGGAGGGGCGGTGCGACCGGCGATGAAGCCTGCCGTGGGCTTCCAGCGGCCTTTCTTCTTCTCGTCGATCAGGAACTGCGCGGCCTCTTCTTCTGCGCTGCCGCCGATTTCGCCAATCATGATGATGCTCTCAGTTTCATCATCGGCAAGGAACCACTCCAGCACATCGATGTGCTCGGTGCCTTTGATGGGGTCGCCGCCGATGCCCACGCAGGTCGACTGACCCAGGCCCACATCCGAGGTCTGCTTGACCGCTTCATAGGTGAGCGTGCCGGAGCGCGAGACCACGCCGCAGGAGCCGCGCTTGTGGATATGGCCCGGCATGATGCCGATTTTGCAAGCATCGGGCGTGATGATGCCGGGGCAGTTGGGGCCGATGAGCTTTGAAGTGCTGTCCATCAGCGCGCGTTTGACGCGCAGCATGTCGAGGACGGGGATACCCTCGGTAATGCACACAATCAGCGGCATCTCGGCATCGATGGCCTCAAGGATCGAGTCCGCCGCAAAAGGGGGCGGAACATAGATCACGGAGGCGTTGGCCCCGGTTTCATGCATCGCCTCATGCACGGAGTTGTAAACCGGCAGATCAAGATGCGTCTGACCGCCTTTGCCCGGCGTCACCCCGCCAACCATCTTGGTGCCATAGGCGATGGCCTGTTCAGAGTGGAACGTCCCCTGTGAGCCGGTGAGGCCCTGACAGATGACTTTTGTGTTTTCGTCTACGAGGACTGCCATAGTGTTGGCTCCTTAGTTTATTGTGTTTTTGCGCTGGACAGGATTGTGGCCTCAGATCCATTTTCTGAAACGTTGTGAGCTACAGTTACCAGTGCAGTTAAACCGGAGTCTCCGTAGGTCATTTGGTAAATGTCCGATCCGTTTTCGGTTGATCCGATTTGGTCGACTGTCGTCCCTTCACTGACAGCAGCTGAGATTGATTTGAGTTTTTCAGCTACCGTTTCTTTCGGATGTGCGATCGCTACCTGACAAACGCTTTCTCCGTTGAGATCATAAAAGACCAACGATCCTCGTTCATTGTGTTTCACGTTGCCCGGTGAGCGCCCAACCGAAGCAAAAGAAACAGAACGGTCAGAAACGAAAGACATTTTGATGCCATCAACAGTCGTCTCTTTGGAACTTCCACCGAGAACCGTCATGGTCGCTACAGCATTTTGACGTGTAACACTGGGGTTGGCGCACTTAGTAGCAAAGGTGAAAACGCCCTGCGTTGCACTGGTATATTCAGCCGTCCGCACTGGTTCATTGCGCTTGAAAGTCCAATACGCAGCGAACACCGCTACGCCAATGCATAGCGCTAGTGCGTTCTTTCTGAGCTGGGGAGAACTCACTTTGATCAGCCCTTCACAGCTTTCACGATCTTCTCAGCACCATCCTTGAGGTCATCGGCGGCGATCACATCCACATCGGAATTGTTGATGATCTCTTTGCCCTTCTCGACATTGGTGCCTTCCAGACGCACGACGAGGGGCACTTTGAGACCCACCTCTTTCACCGCCGCCACAACGCCCTCTGCGATCACATCACAGCGCATGATGCCGCCGAAGATGTTGACGAGGATGCCTTTGACCTGCGGGTCGGAGGTGATGATCTTGAACGCTTCTGTCACCTTGTCCTTGGTGGCCCCGCCACCCACATCGAGGAAGTTGGCAGGCTCGGAGCCGTAAAGCTTGATGATGTCCATCGTGGCCATAGCGAGACCCGCGCCGTTGACCATGCAGCCGATTTCACCGTCGAGCGCGATGTAGTTGAGATCGTATTTGGAGGCTTCCAGTTCCTTGGGGTCTTCCTCGGTCACGTCGCGCAGCTCGGCGATATCGGCGTGGCGGTAGACTGCGTTGGAGTCAAAGCCCATCTTGGCGTCGAGGCATTTGAGGTCGCCGCCTGTGGTCAGGATCAGCGGGTTGATTTCCAGCATCTCCATGTCTTTTTCGAGGAACATTTTGTAAAGCGTGCCCATGAGCTTCACGCATTGCTTGACCGCGCCTCCCGTGAGTTCGAGCATGAAGGCGATGCGTCGACCATGGAACGCCTGATAACCCGTGGCGGGATCAACGCTAAAGCTGAGGATTTTTTCTGGCGTGCTTTCGGCCACTTCCTCGATGTCCATGCCGCCTTCGGTGGAGCAGACAAATGAGATGCGTGAGGTGCCGCGATCGACCAGAAGAGCGAGATAAAATTCCTTGTCGATGCCAGCGCCATCTTCAATGTAGACGCGGTTGACCTGCTTGCCCGCTGGGCCGGTTTGTTTGGTGACCAATGTGCGGCCCAGCATATGTTTGGCCTCTTCAGCGGCCTCACTTACGGATTTGGCGATGCGCACGCCGCCCGCGCTTCCGGCTTCGGGTTCCTTGAATGTCCCTTTGCCGCGTCCGCCTGCATGAATCTGTGCCTTGACGACCCAGACCGGGCCATCAAGCTCTCCCGCGGCGGTCTTGGCTTCTTCGGCGCGCAGTACAACGCGGCCATCAGAGACCGGCGCGCCGTAAGAGCGCAGCAAGGATTTCGCCTGGTATTCGTGAATGTTCATCGCACAATCCCGTCTTGGTGTGTTTCCCTCTCGGTATAGACACGGATTTGGACGGACTTAAGTGCTTTGTCGTCGGTTTATGGGTTTTGCGGCCAAATAACAACTTTTGTGATCACAGCATTAAAAACTGTGATCACAAATTAACAAATATAAAGCTAGGAGCGAATCAAGACGCAGTTTCAAGCCTCTGCTCGTTGTGCTGCATGGGTTTGATAACAGCAGCACGCGCCCCTCAGTTAAAGAAGATCGCGAATCCGCCGGGGTTTCCATTGGTCAGACGTTGAAACGCGTTCCAGCTTTGGGCGGTGAGTCGAGGCCCCTTGGCAGCATAGCGATAGGCACCAATACCATGCACCCATTCGAGCAATGACAACGGGCTGGGATCATTAACATAGGCTGGAATACTGATGCCGTGACCGGGTGGCAAAAGCGGGTGCGTGATCAGCAGGTCGCCTTGCAGCACCGCCTCGATATCCGTCAGGATCGCTTGCCAGGCCTCGGGCGCACCATCAGGGATTTCTACCGGCAAGGCCGAAGTCTGGGTCGCGTTGGGAATCCATTCGCGCTCGTTGTCCGTCTCTTTGGCCAGCCGCGCCCAGAACACCCGGTTTTGCGCAATCATGCCCATCCAATTGTCGCGCACAGCCCGGATGTGATCGGCATCTGGCTGCTGATCCAGGGATCGGATCAGAACATAGATGAAATCAATCGTCTCGGCCTGCTGCGCCGCCATGCGCTGCATGTCACCAACCGCTTGAGGTTGTTTGGCTTCGATAGAGCGTTTTTCGTTGCGTATAAATTGCAGGCTGCGACGCAGGTCGCTTAGTTCCCTGCCCAATGCTCTATTTTCGGTCTGCATGGCATCCGCCGTCTCTTGTAACGCATCCTTTTCAGCACCGTCGGGCATCTCTCGTATCTTATTGTAAAGCGCGCGGTACTCGTCGTTCTTTGCGTTAAAACTTTCCTGCAGCGCGTCCGTTTCAGCCTTGATCTCCGCCTCTTCTGACTCCAACGCCGCGAGGTCTTGTTCCAATTGTGCTTGATCGTAGACGTTGGGAATCTCTGATGCGTTGCCCAGCGCCGCGCGTTCGGCCTCCAGTTTTTGGAAAACCGGTTCGGGGTCAAATGCCAAATAGAGGTGCCCAAAGCCCGAAAGCATGTGGGTGTACGCCACCAGCCAAGCGTGATCTGCGGCATCGAAACGCACAGTTATGGGCGTGTCTTTTGCCTCTGACTGAGCGAACTCACGATAGGCACGCCCGCCAATCACCAATGCCCCCAAGAGTTCGGTGACGTCTTCAGAGCGTGCGCGCTGTCCGTTACCGTCCACATCAAACCACAGATCTTGCAGCGTCAGGTCAAAGGCAGCCACAGCGTCACTTGAAGTCAGCGTTGTGCGGGCCACCTCCATGTCGTCAACGAACTGGCGCATGATGTCCGATAGCGTACCCGTATCAGAAGGCTTGGGGTTTGGATTTGGTGTAAGCGCGCCTTGAATGCGCAGAACAGGAAGCATCGGCACGCGCTGCCCAATCCCGTATTCGTATCGCGTTTGCAGGGTTTTTTCGACCGCACGAAGCGTTTGCAGCATCCCCAATTCAAATGAATTCGCGCTAGGGTCGGCGGACAAGCGTTCAATCGCTGGGGCTAGCCCGTCTTCGGCCAAAGACTGCGCCTGTAGGGGAGGTGCGGCGAAAGTCAGCAATGAAAGAGCTGTTGCGCCGAGAAAGATAATTCGTTTCAAAAAATCAACTCCTGAAATGAAAAACGCGCAGGCCTGAGGCCCACGCGTTCCAGCTTAGACGTGTCTTGCGAAAAGGATCAAGCAAGCGAGTTGTCGATCCCTTTGCAGGCTTCAACCAATCCTTGGACAGCTTTTACCGATGTATCGAACATCTCTTGCTCTTCCTTGTTGAGCTTGATGTTCACGATACGCTCGATGCCGCCCGCGCCAATCACGGTGGGCACGCCGACATACATGCCTTTGAGACCCAGATCGCCGTCGCAATAGGCCGCGCAAGGCAGGACACGTTTTTGATCTTTGAGATAGGCTTCGGCCATTTCGATGGCAGAAGTGGCTGGCGCGTAGAACGCCGAGCCGGTTTTCAGAAGGCCGACGATTTCGGCGCCACCGTCGCGGGTACGCTGTACAATTGCGTCCAGTTTCTCTTGTGTGGTCCAGCCCATGTCGACCAGATCAGGCAACGGAATTCCTGCGACAGTCGAGTAGCGCACAGATGGCACCATGGTGTCACCGTGTCCGCCCAAAACAAAGGCGGTGACGTCGCGCATTGAGACGTTGAATTCTTCGGCCAGGAAGTGCCGGAAGCGTGCGCTATCCAGTACACCGGCCATGCCGCAGACTTTTGCGTGGGGCAAGCCAGAGAATTCGCGCAAGGCCCAGACCATCGCATCAAGCGGGTTGGTGATGCAGATCACGAACGCATTCGGTGCGTGGTCGCGGATGCCCTCGCCAACAGACTTCATGACTTTGAGGTTGATCCCCAGAAGGTCGTCACGGCTCATGCCCGGCTTGCGAGGAACACCCGCGGTGACGATGCACACGTCTGCACCTGCGATGTCGGCATAGCTTTGCGTGCCGCTCAATGCCGCGTCGAAACCCTCGGACGGGCCGGATTCAGCGATGTCGAGTGCTTTGCCTTCGGGGATGCCTTCGGCAATGTCGAACAAAACGACATCACCAAGTTCTTTCAGAGCTGCAAGATGGGCAAGCGTGCCGCCGATTTGTCCTGCGCCGATAAGGGCGATCTTGGGTCTGGCCATTGGAATGGTCTCCGGTCGGTTGGAATGTTGCGACACGGCCTAGTCGCAATCGGCGTCTGGTGCAAGTGCGCTGCAATGCAGCAGAGCTTAAATTGAACTGCCGGAAAACCTAGGGGATCCAAAAAATAGCCAGAACAACAGCGGCTTGGTGTGAATTTGTTGCTAAAGCCGCTCTGACAGTCAAAAAGTAACCCATACCAAAACAAATTTACGGTGAATTGGGTACAGGCGGACGATTCTTGACGATTCTTATTGGCTAGCGGCAAAAACTAGATCGCAAACCCGCTATTTTTGTTTCGTCACGCATCACTGTCATCGGTTGGCAGCACTTCCACCAATTCTTCAAACGCCTGGCCACTGGCCACCATGCAGGTTATGCCGTGAACAGAGGTGACGGTGATTGTCCAGGTGCCGGTCTCTTCAGAGGCGAACACCTCAACCACCGCATTGTTGGCCCCAAGACCCATCGATTGTCGTGATTCGCCGTATTTTGCGGCCAGGTTTTCAACCACCATTTCGCGTGGGGCACAGTTTGAGGCAGCGGACGGGCCAGCCAGGCAGACCGCAATTGCGGTCGTCGTTATCATCGCATTAAGCTTCATCTTATTCGCCTTTCTAAGCTTGGTCCCTGCCTTTTGGTTGTTACAAAGCGTGCTTTCACGGCTACCAAAACAAGGTTAACGCGACGTTCGCCTTGCTCATCTTTCATGCGTTTCTGCGCTGCGGCGGGAAAATCCTTGAACTTTTCGGGCAAAAAGTGGCAATGCTGCGCAAGAAAATTTCTAACGACTTTGGAAAGGAGCCGTTTGAATGGACCTTCAGACGCACCCCTATCGTTCCGTACTTTACATTCCAGGCTCCAAAGAGCGTGCGCTTGAAAAGGCGCGCAGCCTTCCGACCGATGCGATCATTTTCGATCTGGAAGACGCCGTG
>JBCAZO010000043.1:0-11244 GCA_038532975.1 Pseudomonadota bacterium | reverse complement strand
CTCGGCGCGTCGGATTGCCCTTGCGCTGCGGAGGGTCGCTGACCGCGAGCAAGATCGAGGATGCGCAAGCAGCCTACGAGAGTGCCGAGCCATCTGCCCAATCGCATAGTTGCTCATGACCGGCTCTGGCATGCCAAAGGTCGGCGCCCCGCTTTTGAGGCTCATTGAGGAAAGAAAGTTCCCCAACACAAACGGCGCGCCGGGCCGCACGAGCTGAGAAAAGGCACAACATACCATTGCTTCGGCCATGGCCTGTGTCACGCTGGCCGCCGTGCTCACCGGTCCCATAGCACCGGACAGAATGAACGGCACAACAACGATCCCCTGACCGCGTCCACAATAGACTTGGATCGCCTGGCTCACCACTTTGTCCACCAATAAAGGCGAGTTAGTATTCACGTTCCCCATGATGACGCAGTTCTGGTCTAGCACGTCCTTGCCATGCAAGATCTCGGCCATGTCCACGCTATCCTGCGCGCGGCTCATCTCGGTGATCGCGCCGAGATGCGGTTTGTCCGATCGCGTCATATGCATGTAGACCATATCAAGATGCCGATGGCTGACCGGCACATCACATGGCTCGCAAATCACAAGGCCCGTGTGGTGCAAATTGGGATGCATGTAAGCGAGCTTGACCAACTTCTCAAAGCTTTCCATGTCACCATAACGCCGCCCACCTTCCAGATCGCGCACGAAAGGCGCGCCATATATCGGCGCAAAAACCTGGTTTTTGCCGCCAATAACAACGTTACGCTCTGGATTCCGCGCGATTTGCGTGAATTCTGATGGCGCAAGCCTGCAAAGCTCGCGAACACGTGCGGCATCTATGTGTACCCTGTTGTCTTCAATCTCGGCACCACCTTCTATCCAAATGCGGTGCGCCTCCGGATCATCGCGAAACTCGATGCCAACGTTCTCGATCAACCAATCGACTTGAGCGTCAAGAACTGCAAGCGTTTCATCATCTATCACATCGAAAACCGGAAGCTGCCTCCGAACATAGGGTGAGGCAGGAACCCTGGTGTCTGCTTTCGATCTGTCGATACGGGCACGTGCGCGTCTGGCCATATGATGCTCCCTAGCTTCTAATCAATCTATATTGCTCTGAAGCCTATGTGATGATTGAAAAAATCAGGGTTTTAGATAATTTCAGATTATGCAAAAGCTTTGGAAACTGGTTTCATCTCCGCGCCACCTGCTTGTGTTCGAGGCTGCCGCGCGCACCGGGTCCTTCACGAAGGCCGCACAAGAGTTGAATGTGCAACAACCTGCTGTGTCTGCGTCTATAAAACAGCTTGAGACTTCGCTTGGCATCCACCTTTTTGATCGCGCTCACAGATCGGTCACTTTGACCCAGGCGGGTGAACGGCTGTTCAACGAAGTGTCCTCTGCCTTTTCGCGCATTCACCAAACTGCGGAAATCCTAAGCACACGGCGCGAACAAGCTCATGTCACACTTTCAGCTTCCACCGCCTTTGCACATTATTGGATGGTGCCCCGGCTGGCAAAGTTTCATCAAGCACAACCTGACATAGATCTGCGCCTGCAAACCTCGGAACGTGAGCCCGCCATTGGGAGCGATGGGATCAGCCTTGCCATTCGGCGCGGATATGGCGACTGGCCCGGTTGCGATAGTCACCTGATTGCGCCAGAGGTGATCATGCCCATCGCTGCGCCGCGGGTGAGTGCCACAGCAATCAATCTCAAAACAGTGGCCAATCTCTTGAATGAGACTCTCATTCACCTTGAAGAACCAATTCGCGAACGGCCTGGATGGGCAGATTTCTTCACTTATTGGAACGTGCCTTATTCGGAACCTAAGGCAGGATTACGTTTAAACGACTATGCTCTTGTCCTTCAGGCAGCTATCGCAGGAGAAGGCTTTGCCTTTGGATGGCAACATGTGACCGAACAGTTGATTTCGCAGGGACTACTTGTGGCCAAACCGGAATGGTCCTGGGAAACCGGTGCAGGATTTTATCTCGTTTGGTCAAACTCCGAGTCATTGAGTGCACAGGAACAGGCCGTGAGGGACTGGTTGATCGGGCTCTAGCCAGAACGTGAGGTTAGCCAGCGATTCTGGGGCGCCCAGTAACTTCCACGGTGATTTCCGCTTCTAAAAACATCTCTCGCGCTTCCGCTTCGGCCGTTTTGACATCACGTTCTTTGCGGATCTGAAGATCCTCCGCGCCTGCGTCCTCTGCCTGGCGTTGCGCGTCCGCTTCAAGAACGCGTTCCAATCGAGCCATGGCGGCTTCCGCATCAACAAAATCTTCAGGACCGTGCTCCAGATGCACGCGAAAACGGCCTTCGGCCGGGCTGGTAATTGTGCCGCTGCGGCGAATTGTGACCCGCCCTACCACTGCCCCGATTGCATTAGCCACGCCTGCGTGTTCCGGCAATATCATCTCACATCCCAAACGCGTACCCACCTCCGGATAGTAGGTTGCGGCGGACGCACCCAACCCCACAACCGGCACATTCAGCCCTGTTTCGAGACGTATAAGACCACGATGTTGATCCAATCCTCTTTGCATCAACACATGGCGCGATAGAACATCTGGTGGTGTAGAAAAATCATGCTCTTCTTCGGCAAAAGCAGTCTCTAATAAAGCCAAAACTGTCTGTTGACACAATTGTTCAACGATCAATTTCGCCATAGATTTGGGATCTGGGCAAAGCTGGTTGCCACTGCCTGTGCGCTTTCGTCCAATCAAAATTATTGCCTTTTCGGCAGCGTCTCGATCCCACGCCTCCAGCTTACCCAAAACATGGCACGCATCCGAAGGTGTGATGCCTGCCAACTGAACGATCCCGCGATTTACCAACCGCTTCAACGCAGACCCCTCTAATCGCGTTTTCAAAACAGCGTTCACCGGCTGCGCTTTGCCATTGAATCGCGCCAGCAAGGCCATGTCTTTCGCACTCAACCCCCCTGTATCCGCACCCTCCACAAGACGCACAAATCGCGCATCATATTCTCCTGGCGTATCGCTGTGCAGTTGCTCATCAAGAACGGCGTGAACGCTGTCCGGATCCTCGCTTGCTATCAAACTGATAGGCATAACACGACGAGGTCCCAGCGTGACGCCACCAATCAATCCTTCATCGATCACGTGCACTTCGCTGTCGCCACCAAGCCCCGTGGTGCGCATGGCCACCGCTTCAACCATTGTGCGCCACCGCCCAACACGCGCACCGTTGGGATCAATCGCTGGTCGTCCCTCTCGCAAAACTGCAACATCCGTCGTAGTGCCGCCTATATCCGAGACCAACGCATGATCTATATTCGTCATCCATTGCGCACCAACAATACTCGCCGCAGGACCGCTCAATATGGTTTCAATAGGACGTTGCTTGGCCTGTTCGGCCGAAATCAACGCACCGTCACCTCGAACAACCATCAATGGAGCCTCAATCCCCAATCGTTCAAGGGTAGCATCTGCCTTTTCAATCAGCCGGGTGATCATTCCAATGAGCCGCGCATTCAGCAAAGCCGTGAGGGCACGTTTCGGGCCATTCAGCTTGGCCGAAAGGTGATGAGAGCAACTCACTGGCTTGCCGGTTACTTTGCGAATTAAGTCCGCTGCACGCAATTCATGCGCAGGATTGCGTGTTGCGAACTGACTGGCAACCGCGAAAGCAGAAACCTCAATATCAGACTCTAACCAGGCCAAAAGTGCGGTTTCATCCAACGCAGCTCTTTCAGTTCCAGCATGGCTATGACCCCCGGCCAGCACGATGCAGGGATCCCCGCATAACGCCTCAGCCAGACCATGCGTGCCGAGGTCGCGTTCTTTAAAACCGACATAGACAAGACCGATGCGCCCGCCCTGTCCTTCAACCAGGGCATTGGTTGCCAAGGTCGTCGATAATGAGGCCAGTGCGATATCTTTCGGTAAGATGCCGCTTTGGCTCAGAACGGCCTCAATCGCCTTGCCGATCCCCACAGAAAGATCATGCCGAGTGGTCAGCGCTTTGCTACTGGCGATCACGCGCTCTTCGTCGTGCAAAAGCACAGCATCCGTGTAGGTTCCGCCGGTATCAACACCGAGAAGCACTGGCATAAGAATTCCCCTAAAAGTCTGGAGAGGTGTATCGCCTGCGCTGGGTTATTCCAGCCCATTTGCGGCATCTTTCAGTCGCAGAACAGCCCATCTTGCCGCGTCAGCCACCGTGGCATCCGTATCATCACAAAGCGACTGCGCAATCTCGATTAAACCTGCATCTCCAGAATTTCCAATCGCGTAAAGTACGTTTCGCACAAACCGATCACGACCAATCCGCTTGATAGGATTTCCTGAAAACACCTTTCGGAATGAAGCATCATTGAGCACTGCAAGCTCCGCCAGTTTGGGTGCGGTCAAATCTTCCCGCGCGTGATACCGCACCTCTCGCGCTTCGACCGCAAACTTGTTCCACGGACACACCGCCAGACAATCATCACAGCCATAAATCCGGTTGCCCATCTTGCCTCGCAGATCTTCGTCAACGGGGCCCTTGTGCTCAATGGTCAGATAGGAAATACATCGCCGCGCATCGAGCTGATAGGGCGCGGGAAACGCATTTGTTGGGCACACATCCAAACACGCCCGACACGATCCACAATGATCAATTTCAGGTGTATCAGTCTCGATTTCTAGTGTTGAAAAGATCGAACCGATAAAGAACCAACTGCCTAAATCACGGCTCACCAGATTGGTATGTTTCCCCTGCCATCCAAGCCCTGCCGCGTGCCCCAACGGCTTTTCCGCGACTGGCGCTGTGTCCACAAATACTTTCACCTCGCCACCAGCCTCGGCGATCAACCACCGCGCCAGCCGTTTGAGACGCTTTTTGACGACATCGTGGTAATCCCTATTGCGCGCATAAACCGAGATCGTTGCAAGATCGGGGTCATCCAGATTTGCCAAAGGGTCTTCGGTGGGTGTGTAACTTTCGGCCAATAAGATCACAGACCGCGCCTCTGGCCACAACGCGCTCGGATCGCCTCTCCAATGCGCGCGCTCTGCAAGCCAGGCCATTTGCCCGTGATAGCCCTTATCCAGAAACGCCGCCAACCGATCCGGCACCTGTGGCACATCCGTAGGACGACACACTCGACAGGCGTCAAACCCCTCCGACACAGCCTGCTTTACCAGCCGTTGTTTCAAGCTGTCTTTCATCGCTCCAGCAAATACTCTGGGGTGAGGCCGCAGGCCAAGGGGCGAAGCCCCTTCTTAAAAATCCAAGTCAGCATAATGCGCAGGTGGCGGAAACCCAGGCACCTGATCTGCCAGAATGCTCCGAAAAGCCGGGCGAGACTTGATTTTAGCGTACCAATCCTTGACCGTTTCGGACCGGTTCCAGTCAACGTCCGAGATGTAATCAAGGCTCGAAATATGCGCTGCAGCCGCAAAATCGGCCATTGTCATGATATCTCCGGCCAACCATCGACGACGATCCAAAAGCCATGTCATGTAATCGAGATGAAATTTTATCGCTTTGGCACCGGCTTTGACATTCGTACTGTCAGGAAACCCCTGACCCATTACCTTCTTGTTGACGCGCTCGTACAAAAGCTTGGAGGTCACTTCGCTATGAAACTTGTCGTCAAACCAGGCCACGATACGGCGCACCTCAAATTTTGCCTCATGGCCCTTGGGCATTAGCGCAGGCTCAGGATACTTGTCCTCCAAGTATTCGCAAATCGGTGTGCTTTCGGACAGTGTCATGTTGTCGATCTTGAGGACAGGTACCTTTCCCGCGGGATTGCGTCTAAGAAAATCGGCATCTGCTTCCCAATATCGTTCCTCGGCCAATTCGCATTCAATTCGTTTTTCCGCCAAACACAGGCGAACTTTTCTGCAAAAAGGGGAAAGCGGCACGTGATACAGCTTAGCCATGCGAATTCCGGTCAGTGAACTTAAACTGCCTCTCAATGCCGCGTTTGGCACAGGTTTTCAATCCTCGAAACACGCAGCGCGCCCATCACGGCGGATCGTGGCCGCGCCATCACGCACCTGCCGCGCGCGTTTTCGAACAAAATCGCTCGGCTTAGAGGCGGATCGGTCCTTTGGGTTGGGTAGAATCGCAGCGAGCAACGCAGCCTGCTGCTCGCTCAGGTCTTCGGGACCTGTTCCAAAATAGTGGCGTGATGCGGCCTCAATGCCAAAAACCCCTTCATCAAACTCAGCCACGTTAAGATAGACCTCTAGAATGCGCTGTTTCGACCAAAAGGTTTCGACCAGTGGCGTGATCAAAGCCTCAAATGCTTTCCGTGACCAACTCCGGCCATGCCAAAGATAGACATTCTTGACGACTTGCTGCGTCAGTGTGGACGCCCCGCGCCCCGCGCCATCTTCCAAAGCAGTGCGAATAGCGTTCATATCGAACCCCCAATGCAAACAGAAATTCGCATCCTCCGCCGCCACCAAAGAGCGTGGCATCGCATCCGCAATCTCATCAAACGATACCCATTGATGATCTATGCCTGACAGCCGAGAGGCTTCTTGCGCCATATACAGTGTCCGGGGTGGGTCGAGATACCCATGTGCCGCGACTGTTGCGCCAACAATGACGGCCACAATCAACGCCCCACGCAAAACCCAGCGCCAAATCCAGCGCACAGGAGCAAGCATGCGCTCGATCAGACGCGCCGGCAGGCTTGGTTTGGATTTGGATTTACGCTTCGCCATCAGTGTCAGCTATAACGCACCAAGGCCAAGAGCGGTCAATCCACCGCTTACAATGGTAGAGAAGAATGGATGGTCGTGTGGTCAATACACATCCATCCACTCATGCTTTTAGACTCTATTCTGCCGGAATTGCATCTTCCTCGATGCCCAGCGGATGTTCCAGCTTATCGAGCATCTCTTTGGGGCAAACCTGGATAAAATTCGCGCGTTCCACGTCCCAGTATTGAAGGATGGTCTGCGCGATCTGGCTTCCGGTTTCTGACGCATGCCGCTCGATCAGTTCTTCAAGCTGACTGACCCAAAACTGTTCTGTTACAGGGCAGGTCACTACCGTTTCTCGGTTGATGAGTTTATCAGTCAGACCCTGAGGATCGTAGAGATACGCCATGCCACCCGTCATGCCTGCCGCAAAATTAGCGCCAACTGAGCCAAGGATCACCGCGACACCGCCGGTCATGTATTCACACCCGTTCGATCCACAGCCTTCGATGACCACTTTCGCACCCGAGTTGCGAACTGCAAACCGCTCCCCGGCTCGACCCGAAGCAAAGAGATAGCCATCCGTCGCCCCATATAGCACGGTGTTGCCAATGATCGTATTGTTCGCAGCCTCCAGTGGGCTGGTCATAGGTGGGCGCACCACAATCGTAGCACCGGACAATCCTTTGCCGACATAATCATTTGCATCGCCCGACACTTCAATCTTGAGACCCGGCGCACCGAACGCACCCAGCGATTGCCCTGCACTACCCGTTAACTTGACCGTCAGGTGATTGGGCTGCAGCGCATTACGCATGCCAAAATTACGCACAATATGGCTCGAAATACGCGTGCCTACCGTTCGATGCGTATTCTGCACCGCGTAATGAAGCTGCATCTTCTCGCCGTCATTCAGGAACCGCGCAGCATCGCGTACAATCTCGGCGTCAAGTGTGTCAGGCACATCATTCCGAGGTCGGTTGCGGTCAAAGGTGATATGACGTGCACCATCGACCGAAATGAGCATTGGGTTGAGATCGAGATCATCCAGATGCGCACTACCGCGGCTTACCTGCGTCAGAAGATCAGGGCGGCCGATCACTTCGTCCAACGATCGCGCACCGATACTGGCCAGAATATCACGCACTTCCTGTGCGTAGAAGGTGATCAGGTTCACCACCTTGTCGGCATTGCCGGTGAACTTGGCCCGAAGGCTTTCGTCCTGCGTACAAACACCCACGGGGCATGTGTTCGACTGGCATTGACGCACCATGATACAGCCCATCGCAATCAAGGCCGCAGTGCCAATGCCGTATTCCTCGGCCCCCATCATGGCCGCCATGACAATGTCACGCCCGGTCCGCAGCCCACCATCCGTCCGCAGCGTAATCCTGTCACGGAGATTATTCATCGACAGAACCTGATGCGCCTCGGTCAGACCCATCTCCCAGGGCAAACCAGCATATTTGATGCTTGTCGCAGGGGAGGCACCCGTGCCGCCATTGTGCCCCGAAATCAGGATCACGTCGGCCTTGGCCTTGGCCACACCCGCCGCAATTGTGCCAACACCGGATTGAGACACCAGTTTTACACAGACCTTCACGGTCGGATTGATCTGTTTGAGATCATAGATCAGCTGAGCGAGATCCTCGATGGAGTAGATGTCGTGATGCGGCGGCGGCGAGATAAGCGTCACGCCCTTGGTCGAATGCCGCAACCGCGCGATGAGGTCAGTCACCTTCATACCAGGAAGCTGACCGCCTTCACCGGGCTTGGCTCCCTGAGCCACTTTGATCTCAAGCTCTTCACATTGGTTGAGATACTCAGCCGTCACACCAAAGCGGCCCGAGGCTACCTGTTTGATCTTCGCACTTGGGTTGTCACCATTTGGTTCCGGCACAAAATGCGCCGGATCCTCACCGCCCTCGCCGCTGTCACTGCGCGCGCCAATCCGGTTCATGGCCACATTCAGTGTCTTATGCGCCTCAGGACTCAGCGCACCCAAACTCATGCCTGGTGTGACAAACCGCTTTCGGATGGCAGTGACACTTTCCACTTCTTCAATCGGAATAGGCTCACCCATAGGCTTTATCGCCATTAAGTCCCGCAAGTGAATTGGCGGGTTGGCCTGCATCGCCTGGCTGTAACGCTGCCAAAGCTCATAGCTTGCTTTGTTGCAGGCCATCTGCATCATGTGCATCGTCTGAGCGCCCCAGGCATGGGTTTCGCCAGACTTCCGCGCCTTGTAAAACCCGCCGATTGGCAGCACGTCCTTGCCGCCCTGAAACGCTTTGGTGTGGATTTCTTCCAGTTTACCTTGAATCCCCGAAACACCAATCCCAGAAATCCGGCTGGTCAGCCCCGGAAAATATTCGGCACACATCGCCCGGCTCAGACCCACAGCCTCAAAGTTCAAACCACCTCGATAAGACGAGACCACGCTGATCCCCATCTTCGACATGATCTTCAGAAGCCCCTGGTCAATCGCCATGCGATACCGCGCCACAGATTCGGTCAAGGACCCTTCCAAAAGGCCACGATCAATCCGATCCGCCAAACTGTCTTCGGCGAGATACGGATTCACAACCGTTGCACCAGCACCGATCAGAACGGCAAAGTAATGCGGATCAATACACTCCGCCGAGCGGATGTTCAGGCTGGTAAAAGTCCGCAAACCTTCTCGCGTCAGATGGCTATGCACCGCACTTGTCGCCAGGATCATCGGCATCCCGATCCGGGTCTCATTCACATTCTGATCTGTCAGAACGATATGCCCCGTGCCCGATCGCACGGCATCTTCGGCCTCGGCACGAATACGGCGCAAACCGGCCTGCAAGGCTCCTTTGCCAGCCTCGAAAGTACAATCGATAACCGCCGTTTCGGCGTTGAAACTTTCTAGAAGCACATCCCATTGTGCATTTCCGACAAACGGACTTTCCAGAACGATAATCTCTGTCTGGCTGCTGGACTCATCCAGCACGTTCTTGAGGTTGCCGAACCTAGTCTTTAGGCTCATCACCCGGTATTCGCGTAAAGAGTCGATAGGCGGGTTCGTCACTTGGCTGAAATTCTGACGGAAATAATGACTCAGAGGCCGGTAGGTTTTGGACAACACTGCGCTGGGCGTGTCGTCACCCATACTCGCTACGGCCTCTTTGCCGTCCTCGGCCATAGGCGCCAAAACCTGTTCCAACTCCTCCATGGAATATCCCGCAGCAATCTGGCGGCGGCGCAATTCTGCACCAGTGACCAGCGGTTTTTCGGCCGCCTGAGCAAGTTTCTCGTCAAGATCAACGATTTTGCCGACCCATTCGCCAAAGGGCAGGGCGCGCGCCAGCTTGTCCTTGATCTCAGTATCATGGAACAAAAGTCCTTTTTGGGTGTCTACGGCCAACATCTGACCGGGGCCAAGCGCACCTTTCTCGCGAACGGTGGCCTCATCAATCGGCACCATGCCCGCTTCGGAACCCGCAATCACAAGCCCATCACCCGTCACCACATACCGCATTGGCCGCAGACCGTTGCGATCCATACCCGCGCACACCCAACGCCCATCTGTCATAGCAAGGGCAGCAGGACCATCCCAGGGTTCCATCACCGAGTTGCAGTAGGAATACATGTCGCGCCACGCCTGCGGCAGTTCTTCGGCTTGCTTGGACCAGCTTTCTGGAACCAACATCGTTTTGGCCATCGGCGCAGAGCGACCAGCGCGCACCAAGACTTCAAAAACAGAGTCTAATGCGGCGGAATCTGAGGATCCCGAGGCAATGATCGGCTTAATGTCATCGGCCATGTCACCAAATGATTGAGATGCCATGCGGATCTCATGGCTCTTCATCCAGTTCACATTGCCCTTGAGCGTGTTGATCTCCCCATTGTGCGCCAACATGCGGAATGGCTGTGCCAACCACCATTGCGGGAAGGTGTTTGTCGAATAGCGTTGATGATAAATTGCGAAATTCGAGATGAAACGATCATCTTTGAGGTCAGGATAAAATTCCGCCACCTGCTCGGCAAGCATCATGCCTTTGTAAATGATACTCCGGCAACTCAAGCTGGCGATATAAAGGCCATTTATCCCTGCCGCCACAACGGCCTTCTCAATCCGACGACGAATAACATAGAGCTCGCGTTCAAAGTCTTCTTCGTCGATACCCTTGGTGTTGGAGATCAGGATTTGCTCAATTTCAGGCCGTGTCGCATTGGCCTTCTCTCCCAGAACGCTGATGTCGACCGGAACGTGCCGCCAACCATAGATATAGTGGCCCATCCGAAGCACTTCGGTTTCCACGATGGTTCGACAGGTTTCCTGCGCCCCGAAATCTGTGCGGGGCAGAAAAACCTGTCCAACAGCCATAAGTTCGTCCTGATTGGGCTCATGGCCGGTCCGGCGCACCTGATCATAGAAAAAAGGCGCAGGAATTTGGATGTGGATGCCCGCCCCGTCACCGGTTTTTCCGTCTGCATCTACGGCGCCGCGGTGCCAGATGGCCTTGAGCGCATCAATCCCTGCATCAACAACTTTACGGCTTGGCTTACCATTGACAGAAACCACAAGGCCGGCCTTGTGGTTTCTGTCAATGGTAAG
>JBCAZO010000042.1:0-11489 GCA_038532975.1 Pseudomonadota bacterium | reverse complement strand
GCCATCCACATCGGTCAGAAGCAAAAGCCGATCTGCCTGCAATGCTGCGGCGACTGCGCCAGCGGCGGTATCGCCATTGATGTTAAACGTCTCACCGTTACGCCCCGCTCCGAGCGGAGCGATCACCGGAATGGTGTCATCGCGGAACAACGTGTGCAGGATCGATGGGTCAACCTGATCGGGCGTTCCCACCAGCCCAAGCGCCGGATCCGAGGGTACGCAGGTGATCAGGTTGGCGTCCTTCCCCGACAAGCCCACAGCCTTGCCCCCCTGCGCATTGATTGCTTGTACGATACGCTTGTTGACCTGCCCCGACAGAACCATCTCGACCACTTCCATAGTGGCCTCGTCTGTCACGCGTTTGCCGTTCACAAACTCCGACTTGATGTCGAGCTTGTCCAGAAGCCGATTGATCATCGGACCGCCGCCGTGCACGATCACCGGGTTTACCCCGACCTGACGCATCAGAACAACGTCACGGGCAAAGCTTTCCATGCCTTCGTCACTGCCCATGGCGTGACCACCCAGCTTTATGACGACAATCGCATCGTCATAGCGTTGCAGATACGGAAGCGCTTCGCTCAGCGTGCGCGCGGTGGCGATGTTGTCGCGAGTCATCTCTCTTTTCTTCATAAAGCCATCCCTCGGATGCATCCTCTAGCGCGGATGAAACCGTTTTGCCAAGCAGGTTTAAGTTATTCCAAACCCGCGATAACGGCACGCAAAGTAGCGATCCCATCGCCTTTTTCCGAGGACGTAACGATGAGTTCCGGAAAGGCCGCAGGATGTTTTGATAGTTTTTCCCGCACTTGCGCCAAAATTTTGTCTTCTTCCTTCGCCTTCAATTTATCGGCTTTGGTCAGCACACATTGGAATGTCACCGCAGCGCTATCGAGCAGCGCCATGATTTCCTCATCGACGGCTTTGATCCCGTGGCGGCTGTCAATCAGCACAAAGGCGCGGCGCAGTGTGGCGCGGCCCGAGAGGTACTGTTTCAGCAAGGCCTGCCATTTTTGCACCTTGTCGAGAGGCGCGTTGGCATAGCCATAGCCGGGCAGATCAACCAGATAACTTTGGCCCCCTAGGTCAAAGAAATTGATCTCTTGCGTCCGTCCGGGCGTGTTGGAGGCGCGCGCGAGTGATTTGCGGCCTGTCAGCGCGTTGATCAGGCTTGATTTCCCAACATTGGACCGCCCGGCAAAGCAGACCTCGGCACGATCAGCGGGCGGCAGGCCCGACATGGCAACCACGCCTTTGACAAAATCAACCGGCCCGGCGAAAAGCTTGCGCCCAATCTCAGAGGTGATGTCATCGGGGGCGTCAGCGACAGGGAATGGCAAGGGCATCAAAGCACCTCAACCGTGTCGCCGACCGCAACTTCGCCGGTTTTAGTGACTACCGCATAAACGCCAAAATTCTGGTGGCCAAAAGTGCCGTTGAGCGCTCCGAGTGTGTCGGCATCACGCTGACCCGTCTCCGGGTTTGCTGCGGTGGCCATACAGCGCTCGATGCGTTCCTCGATTTTGAATTCGGCTGTCCCGATGCGCAGTGATTTCCCGATCCAATCAAACTCGGCCCACGCTTCGAGCCCTGTGATATGGATGTTGCCCCGCCAGCGGTGCATGGAGATCTCTTGTTGCAGCACTTCAGACACCGCATCACTAGAAGCCTGATTGATCAGGCTGAGGGTCGGATAGTTGCTGTCGGTCATGCCCTGAATTTGGCTACGGACCAGACGCACGGATTGTGCGCGGTTGGCGGGCATCAACGGCCGCACCCAGTCGAGAAAAGCTTCTCCATCTCTATCCGGGTCAAAGGTGAGGTCCACCAGTTGCGGATGCGAGAGTGTGAGCAGGCCGGTTGCCTCATCCATGGTTGCTGTGATCGCCATCACTTCGGGCACCTTGGCCGCGCGTGTGAACGATGCACAATGTGCCCATGTTGAGCCGTCTGCCTCTGACAATTCATGCGCGACCGCCCATTGGCGATCACCGGGCATAGTCTGGCCTTTGGTTAGCACCACACGCTCAGCCGCTTCCCGCCCATGCGCCTTGATGGGGTGGCGCCAAAGGGCCGCCACCTTGGCCATCACTTATCCTCCGGGTTGGGCTTTTTCTTGAAGCTTTCCATGATGTTGCCAAAGACATCCGGTTTGTATCCCTGGCTGCGCATGATGATGTATTGCTGGGCAAAAGTGATGACGTTGTTGGCGATCCAGTAGACCACCAGACCCGATGCGAAGCTGCCCAGCATGAACATGAAGACCCAAGGCATCCAGGCAAAGATCATCTTTTGCGTGGGATCGGTCGGCGCCGGGTTCAGCTTTTGCTGCATCCACATCGAGACACCCAGCAAAAGCGGCAGAATGCCAATAAAGATCAGCGCCAGGATTGAGCCTGGTTCCGGTCCGGTCCAGGGGAAGATGCCCCAAAGGTTATAGATGGAGGATGGGTCTGGGGCCGAGAGATCCTTGATCCAGCCAATCCATGGCGCGTGGCGCAATTCGAGCGTGACGAAGATCACCTTGTAGAGCGAAAAGAAAATCGGGATCTGTAGCAGGATCGGCAAACAGCCAGAGGCGGGGTTGACCTTTTCTTTCTTGTAGAGCGCCATCATCTCTTGCTGGAGCTTCTGGCGGTCATCTCCGGCACGTTCCTTGATCTTTTCCATCTCTGGCTGAAGCTCTTTCATCTTCGCCATTGAGACATAAGATTTGTAAGCCAACGGCAGCAGAACGAGCTTGATGATGAAGGTCAGTGCGATGATGGCCCAGCCCATGTTGCCGATCACGACATTGAGCCAATGCAGCACGGCGAAAATCGGCTTGGTAAGGAAGAAGAACCAGCCCCAGTCGATGGAATCGAGGAATTTCTCGACGCCTTCGTTGTTCTGATAGTTGCGGATTGTGTCCCATTCCTTGGCCCCGGCAAACAGGCGGGTGGTAACGGACATGTCCTGTCCGGGTTCCAGGGTCGCGGTGCGTTGCTGGATATTCGTTTGATAGATATTGCGCGCCGCATCTTTGAAGGTTCTGAGTTGCGTCCCTTCAGCCTGACCGGGAATAAGGGCTGTCATCCAATAGTGGTCTGTGAACCCGGTCCACCCATTCTCGACCAATGCGACATCTTCTTGAGAACCCCAAGGTTCAAAATCATCATAGTCTGTTTCGACGAGTTCGCCGTCCGCTATGCTGATCGCTCCTTCGTGGAGAATGAAAAAGTTCTTTAGATCATCAGGTTCGCCATGACGGGCGAGAATACCATAAGGGGCTAAGGTTGCAGCCGCATTACCGGTGTTCTGAACAGATTGGGTGACCGTAAACATAGACCGTTCATCGACCTGCATTTCGCGCCGAAAAGTAAGTCCGTCACCATTGTCCCATGTAAGCACAAGTGGCGTTTCGGGGGTTAAGTTTGTGCCAGATTGAACTTGCCAAACGGTGTTCGGGCCTGGAACAGCTTCGTTATCTAAGCTACTGCCCGGGGCCCAGCCAAAGAGGGCATAATAGGCATGGTCACTGCCAATGGGCGACAAGAGGGTTACAATTGGCGCGTCCGGCTCAAGTGTTTCGCGGTAATTCTTCAATAGAAGATCATCAATTCGCCCGCCACGCAGCGATACGGATCCTTTCAGGGTGGGCGTTTCGATATCTATGCGTGGCGCTTCCGGCGCTGCTTCGGTGGCTTCCTGTGCCGCAGCCGCTTCGCTTGTGTCATCTGTTCCGGCCGATTGCGGCACGAGGGCTGTGTCGCCTGCCAGTACAGTTTCACTGGTTGTCACGTCCTCGCCTGTGGCTTCGGTGGTCTGCGGCGGCTCGGGTGGTGGGAAAAGAGCGAACCAAATGACAATCACAAACAGGCTTAGACCTGTCGCAAGCAGAAGATTCTTATTCTGTTCATCCATCGCAGATGACCACCCAATCGTTGTTTGTCACCCCGGGGGTTCAACAGAGTGCGAGGACAAAGGTCAAGGGGTATGCGCAGATTCCTTGCCCTTTGATGGGCGTCAAAATGCAGCTTCTTTAAGCCCGACCAATTTTTGGGAGTGCCTGCACGCGGGCAAGATGGTCATCGATCCAAGCATATGTGTCCTCAAGCGGCATTGGACGGCCTAGACCAAACCCCTGCACATATTGACACCCCAACTGGGCTAGCATTGCGTGCTCACCCGCTGTTTCAACACCTTCGGCCAGGGTTTCCAAATTGAGCTGCTCGGCCATAAGTTGAATGGCGTTTACCATTCTTTGTTGGTCAGAGTCACAATCAACCTTTGTGACAAAAGACCGATCAATTTTCAGACGCTTGACCGCAAATCGCCGTATTGAGGCAATGGATGTATGGCCTGTGCCAAAATCATCAAGGTCAATAAAGCATCCCAGCTCGGCCAAGCGCCGAATATTGCGTGTCACGGTATCATCAGGTGAAGACGACACAACCGTTTCCAAGACTTCTATTGCAAGCCGTTTGGCCTCAATCCCAAATCTATCCAGCTCAAATTGCACACGATCTACAAGGTTGGGATCACGCAGCTCTTCTTGCGAGAAATTCACGCCAACCTGCGCAACGCTCAATCCCAACCGATCCCACTGCTGAAGCGCGTGCAATGCGTCACAGAGCATTTTAGCGCCCAGCATATGCGCTTTGCCCATGTTTTGCAGCGTCGGGAGAAACTCACCTGGAGGTATGACACCACGTTTCGGATGTTCCCACCTGGCGAGAGCTTCAAAGCCGCTGACCTCTCCAGTATCAGTCGACACCTGCGGCTGGAACCAGGCGCGTATCTCTTCATTTTCAAGCGCACGCAGAATATCCGCCGCATTATCTTTCATTTCGCTGACAAAGTATTTCAGTTCGGGACTGTAAGTCCGAATTGCCGCGGGGCCGTGACGCCGTGCATCCAATAGGGCGATAGCAGCCGCTTCGGTCAAATCGCTTCCGCGGTGACCTTTTACATGCGTGTCGAGGCAAACGCCGATAGACGCGGAGATATAGACGGAGGTCGAATCCAGCGCCAGAGGCGTATACAATGCGCTTTGGAGACGTTGGGCCATCTCCACAACGTCCTCTGTGCCAAGCTTACGCACTGGTGCAAGAATTATGCCGAACTGACCGTTTGACAGCGGATACACCTTGTCTTCTTGACGCAGGTAATCACGCAGCTTTTCGACCACAGCGCTTTGCACGCGATCCACCCCGGTCTGACCATGGCGATCCAGAACCATATCAAAATCATCGATTTCAATTATCATGCACGCCGTTCTGAGCAATTGCTGGCGCGCGGCGAGCAGCGTATGGTGAACAGATATTTCAAAGGTGTCTGGATTTACTTCTTTGTTCACTTTTTGTTCCAATTGCTTTGGGAGCAAAACAAGCAACGGCAACAATATCGCGAACACAAGCAAGACGGTTTCTCCGCCGAACCAGACAGCGGCGAGTGTCGCTGATGGCAAGATCAAAAGCGCCCGCTTGCCGGATACTGCCGACGAAACCGTCGCCCTGAAATCAAAATCTGGTTCGCTGGACTGCATTTGTATTCATCCTGATCACGCCGCAGGACACTAGATACCGTGTCTCAACATGCGCTTAACGCAATCTCGGCAACCCTTCTTCGTTTGGGTCAAATTTTATCGACTCCCGCTCCAAACCTGCGAAATCAAAAAGTTTGGGATCCAAGAGATGCGAAGGCCGCGCATTCATCAAAGCGCGAAACATCACTTGGCGGCGTCCAGGGCTATGCGTTTCCCAGCCATCCAGAATCTGTTTGACCTGTTGCCTTTGCAACCCGTCTTGAGATCCGCATAGGTCGCAAGGAATGATTGGGTAATTCATCGCCTTGGCGAAGCGGTCACAGTCTTCTTCGGCCACATATGCCAGAGGGCGATAGACGAATAGATCGCCCTCTTCATT
Organism: Pseudomonadota bacterium; assembly: GCA_038532975.1. GTDB lineage: Bacteria > Pseudomonadota > Alphaproteobacteria > Rhodobacterales > Rhodobacteraceae > Roseovarius. The sequence goes on along the minus strand of JBCAZO010000042.1, from coordinate 5,583 downwards.
CACAAGCTTCGGCGGCATCGTGGCAAGTCGTCCGCCGTGGAACAGGTTCATAAAGAAAGTTTCAAGAATGTCATCTCGGTGATGGCCAAGAACCACAGCCGAACATCCCTCTTCACGTGCGATCCGATAAAGATGTCCCCGGCGCAGACGCGAACACAGCGCGCAATATGTCCGGCCCTGCGGCACCTTGTCGACCACTACGGAATAGGTGTCCTGATACTCGATCCGGTGTGGAACGCCCATGTCCTCGAGGAATTTCGGCAGAACCGTCGCGGGAAATCCGGGCTGACCCTGGTCAAGATTGCAGGCCAGGATGTCCACGGGCAGGAGGCCGCGCCATTTTAGCTCATAGAGAATGGCCAGAAGCGTATAGCTGTCTTTGCCACCGGACAGGCACACAAGCCAGCGCGCATCTTTCTCGACCATACCATAGGCCTCAATCGCCTCACGCGCATTGCGCAGAAGCCGCTTTCGCAGCTTACGAAATTCAGTGGTTTTCGGCGCCCCGGCAAAAAGTGCGTGGATATCATTGGCCTCATCAAGCATGGCGAGGCTTTAGCCAGAAACAGGCGCCAAAACAAGCGGCAAGCATATCATTTCGCGAACAGAGGCTCAGCCGTCAATCATCGCGCGAATAATATTCTTGGCGCTTTCGGAATTCCATTCCGCGTCGCCTTGCAAGCGTGCCACCTCCCGACCATCGCGATCCAAAAGAACCGTCACAGGAAGACCGAAGACACCCATCTCGCGCGACAAACCCATGCGCGGGTCCGCATGCAATGGCAGGTTTTCGACACCTATCTCGCCAAAGAATTGGATCATCGCCTGCGGCGCGTTGCGGCCCATGGCGATGGTGACAACCTCAAAATCATCACCGCCCAGCTCTGTTTGCAGTTCCGACAACATCGGCATCTCATGACGGCACGGTGCGCACCATACGGCCCAGAAATTCACTGCCGTGACTTTGCCCTTAAAATCCTTGAGAGACATTTGCCCACCACCCTCGGCGTTGAACGGCGTGTCGGATACCTTGAGTGGTTCTGAATGCACCACCAGCTTTTTCATATCGCCTTCACGCAGGTCCGCAATTTGCGCAGAATCCGCCAGCGCGGCGTTTGCACCGAGCGCAAGGGCCATATAAAGGACCAAAGACTTTACTTTCATAGGGCCTCCGAGGGGCTGAGATATGACAAACAAGACCTCAAACCAGATGTGGGGCGGCCGCTTCGCCGCCGGGCCGGATGCGATCATGGAGGCAATTAATGCCTCAATCGGATTCGACAAGCGGTTGGCAGCCCAGGACATTAAAGGCTCAAGAGCCCATGCCGCCATGTTGGCGCGCACCGGCATCCTTACTGATAGTGACGCAGAGGCAATCCGGGAAGGTCTGCTCACGGTGTTGTCAGAGATTGAAAGCGGGTCTTTTGAGTTTTCAACAGCGCTGGAAGACATCCATATGAACGTCGAGGCGCGGCTGAAAGAGATTATTGGCGAACCGGCGGGGCGTTTGCATACGGCGCGCAGCCGCAACGATCAGGTCGCCACTGACTTCAAACTATGGGTGCGGGATCAGCTAGACGCGCTTGAAGTGGCTCTTGTCACTCTTATCCACGCTTTCCTTGGGCAAGCTGAACAAGGTGCGGACTGGGTGATGCCGGGCTTTACGCATTTGCAGACCGCGCAACCGGTGACATGGGGCCATCACATGATGGCCTATGTTGAAATGTTCGGCCGGGATCTCAGCCGGGTGCGGGATGCACGGGTGCGAATGAATGAGAGCCCCTTGGGAGCGGCAGCGCTGGCTGGCACCTCGTTTCCGATTGATCGCGGCATGACGGCGGAAGCGCTTGGTTTTGACCGGCCTGCAGCAAACAGCCTTGATGCGGTAAGTGACCGCGATTTCGCGCTGGAGTTTTTGGGCGTGGCGAGTATCTGTGCTATGCATCTTAGCCGCTTGGCAGAGGAGTTGGTGATCTGGTCCTCGGCACAATTCCGGTTTGTGGCGTTATCCGACCGCTTCTCAACCGGCTCCTCCATCATGCCACAAAAGAAGAACCCAGATGCCGCTGAACTGATCAGAGCCAAGATCGGGCGCATTTTCGGTGCCAATGTTGCGTTGATGACAGTGATGAAGGGTCTTCCGCTGACCTATTCAAAGGACATGCAGGAAGACAAGGAACAGGTCTTTGACGCCGCCGACAACCTGATGCTGGCACTGGCGGCCATGAATGGCATGGTGCGCGACATGTCCGCCAATCGCGAAAGCCTCGAAGCAGCGGCTGGCTCTGGCTTTTCTACTGCCACCGATCTGGCGGATTGGCTTGTGCGTGTGCTTGGCCTGCCCTTCCGCGAGGCGCATCACATCACCGGGGCATTGGTGGCTTTGGCGGAAGACAAAGGGTGTGACCTGCCTGAGCTGAGCCTGACCGACATGCAAACGGTGCATGGCGAAATCAACGAAACGGTCTATGATGTGTTGGGGGTGCACAACTCCGTGGCGTCACGCATGAGCTACGGTGGCACCGCACCGGTCCGTGTGCGCGAGCAGATCGCGCGTTGGAAGGAGGCACTGAAATGAGAGTATGGATTGCCTTTGTAGGCCTGCTGGCGCTCATGGCCTGCGGTGTGGACGGAGAGCCCATTACCCCAGGTCAGCAAGATGCACCGGCTGTGGATGAGACTGAGACGGATGACACCGTGTCTCAGAACACGCCTCAGACAACCACGTCAACCTCAGTCGTGTTGTCCGGCGGGTCAAACGGCGTTGGCGCAGGTGTCGCAACGACTCTTAACCGAGGCAATGTCAGTGTAACATTGGGAACCTTCTTTTGAGATATCTCTTTCTGGCGCTGGCCATCTGGGGGGCGATCCACCCGATGGCCTATTTCATCCAATGGTTTAACGAAAATGGCTATGACATCATGGCCATGGTCAATGCCTGGCATGTGAATGCCGCCACCAGCGGTCTGGTCTGGGATCTGACAATTGCGGCGGTGGCCCTGACAGTTTGGGTAATCTGGGAAAGCGGCAAACGACGCGATTGGCTTGGATTTCTGGCTATTCCTGCCACCTTTTGCATTGGCGTCAGTTGCGGATTGCCGCTCTATCTGTTTTTGAGAATGCGCCACGGCAACGCGGCGGGTGACTGAGTACTCAAGCCAAGAAAAAGCGTATGGACCACTTTCTCTACAAAGACGGCGCTTTGCATGCCGAAGACGTGCCAGTGGCGGATATCGCCGCCGAGGTGGGCACGCCGTTCTACTGCTATTCTACGGCCACACTGACCCGGCACTTTCGACTTTTTGACGAAGCGTTGGACGGTATTCCCCATTTGGTTTGCTACGCCATGAAAGCCGCAAGCAATCAGGCTATTCTCAAAACGCTGGCTCAAGCCGGCGCTGGTATGGACGTCGTGTCTGGCGGAGAATACCTGCGAGCCAAAGCAGCGGGTGTGCCCGGTGATCGCATCGTCTTTTCCGGTGTGGGCAAAACTCGTGATGAGATGCGCCTGGCATTGGAGGGCGGTATTCGGCAGTTTAATGTGGAAAGCGAGCCTGAAATGCAGGCTTTGAGCGAGGTGGCCAGTTCTTTGGGGGTTGAAGCCCCAATCACTGTGCGCGTGAATCCCGATGTGGATGCCAAAACCCACGCCAAAATTGCCACAGGTAAAAGCGAGAACAAATTCGGCATTCCGATTTCGCGTGCGCGCGAGGTCTATGCCGAGGCCGCGCGATTGCCTGGCATCAAGGTCATCGGCATTGATGTGCATATCGGCAGCCAGTTGACCGAGTTGGAGCCATTTCGCCTTGCCTACCAGAAAGTGGCCGAGTTGACCGAGGTTCTGCGCGCCGATGGGCATGAGATCACACGCCTGGATTTAGGCGGTGGGCTTGGCATTCCTTACACACGGTCTAACGAAGCCCCGCCGTTGCCCGTCGAATACGGCGACCTGATCAAAGAAACTGTCGGGCATCTGGGATGCGAGGTCGAAATCGAGCCAGGGCGGCTTGTTGCGGGCAATGCCGGGATTCTTGTGACCAAAGTCATCTACGTCAAATCCGGTGAGGGGCGCGATTTCCTGATATTGGACGGGGCAATGAATGATTTGATCCGCCCGGCGATGTATGAAGCTTATCACGACATCATTCCGGTCGCTGAGCCCAATCCGGGTGTGGAACAGGCAAAATTCGATATCGTCGGCCCGGTTTGCGAATCTGGTGATACTTTTGCCAAAGAACGCATGATGCCACCCGTTTCAGAAGGTGACTTGGTCGCCTTTCGCAGTGCCGGAGCCTATGGCGCTGTTATGGCCAGCGAGTACAATACGCGGCCTCTGGTGCCCGAAGTTTTGGTGCATGAGCATCAATTTGCCGTCATCCGGCCACGTCCGACCTTTGACGAGATGATAAATCGCGATACCATCCCAGAATGGCTATAGCGCTGACACAGCGTTTTGGCGAAAAGGGAAAGGCATAATGTCACAAGGGCAGACACGTCTGACACCTGTACTGAAACGCCTGCGCAGACCGCTATCACTCACCTGGGCCGGGCTGATCGCAGAGCGTATTGTGCATGCTTTTTGGCCCTTGTGGACAATCGTAATTGCCGTGGCCGCGGCCCTTATGCTTGGGCTGCACGAGCTGGCGCAAGTCGAAGCAGTCTGGATCATTGGAACGCTTGCTGCATTAGGTTTGCTTTATTTTGCAGTCAAAGGCGCAATGCGATTTCGCTGGCCAAACCGACAAGAAGCCATTGACCGCATGGATGCCGCCCTTCCCGGGCATCCGCTGACAGCGCTTTCGGACCAGCAAGCCATCGGTGAAGGTGATGCGGGTTCAGAACAGCTCTGGCGCGCGCATTTGCGGCGGATGGAAGACCGTGCAGCGTCGGCCAAAGCGGTTGAGCCAGACCTCAAATTGTCACGCCGCGATCCTTTTGGCCTGCGATATGTGGCGCTTCTTGGTCTTGTTGTGGCAATGTTGTTTGGCTCTGTTTGGCGTGCGGGTTCTGTCACGCAACTGGGCGTTAGCGCGGCACCGCAGGTCACCAGCGGCCCAACATGGGAGGGCTGGATCGAACCGCCCGCCTACACAAACCTGCCCAGCCTTTACTTGAATGATCAGGAAGACATCATTCGCGTGCCCCAAGGCAGCCGTGTCACCATTCGGCTTTACACAGATGTTGGAAATCTTAGCGTCGCCGAAACCGTATCCGGCCGGACCGAGGATCTCGGCGCAGCCACGGACACTGAACAGGAATTCGTAATTAATTCCGACGGCACCTTGCGCATTGATGGACCCGGCGGCAAAGAGTGGACAGTCACCGCCATCCCGGATGCGCCCCCCAACGTGGCCGCGAACCCTGCCGATCTTGAGGTCACTTTTGATGGCCAGATGAGCCAAGCCTTTGAGGCCCGTGACGACTATGGTGTGGAAGGCGGCAAAGCGACATTCACGCTGGATTTGGCTGCGGTTGATCGTCGGCACGGCCTAACTACAGAACCTGACCCCAGAGAGCCGATTGTGCTTGATCTGCCGATGCCCATCACCGGGGGGCGGGATGAGTTCTCTGAAGCACTGATTG
>JBCAZO010000041.1:0-11508 GCA_038532975.1 Pseudomonadota bacterium | reverse complement strand
CGGCACTGCCCGTGATCATCGCGCCGAAGGGCTTATGATCAAGCACGCGGAAAGCCCCTATCACACTGGCCGCAAGAAAGGGGATTGGTGGAAATGGAAGCTTGATCCGCTGACGATTGATGCGGTGATGATCTATGCGCAGCAGGGACATGGGCGACGCGCGAACCTGTTTACGGATTTCACTTTTGCCGTGCGGGATGGAAATGAGCTTGTGCCATTCACCAAGGCCTATTCCGGTCTCACAGATGAAGAATTCCGCAAAATCACGGCGTGGGTGCGCAAGAACACGCTCCAGCGTTTTGGTCCCGTGCGGCAGGTGCGCGCCGAACATGTGTTTGAAATCGCCTTTGAAGGCATTGCGGAAAGCACCCGCCACAAATCCGGCGTGTCCCTGCGATTTCCGCGTATGAAACGCTGGCGGCACGACAAACCAGTGGTTGAGGCAAACACGATTGAAGATCTGCGTGAGATGCTGGCACAATATGGCTGAGGAACAAAAGCCTTCAGAAGGCTTTGGCCAAGTCTTTTCAGAAAAGACTTGGGGTTGAGGCCCGCCTTCGCTGCGCCTATGTCAAATCAAACCTTTGCAGGAGAACAATTACCATGATCCACCTTCCCTTTCCCGTCCGCGATGCCAATGCTGCCTCGGGCGCTGATAATCTGGGTGATTTGCCGGAATGGAATCTGGATGACCTGTACAAAGGTGAGGCTGCGCCGGAACTGGAACGTGACTTGGACTGGCTGGAAAAGGCCTGCGCAGAGTTTGCTGCAGACTACGAAGGCAAGCTCGCAAACCTTGACGCGGCAGGTTTGTTGACCTGCATCGAACGTAATGAGAAAATTTCCAATATCGCCGGGCGCATCATGTCTTTTGCCGGGCTACGATATTACCAACTGACAACCGATGGAGACCGGGCAAAATTTCTGTCCGACTGCCAGGAAAAGATCACGAATTTCACCACGCCTTTGGTGTTCTTCACACTTGAGCTGAACCGTTTGGATGCAGATGCATTGAAGGCGATGTATGCTGAGAATGCCGCCCTAGCCCGCTATGCGCCGGTCATTCGCCGGATTCAGGCGATGAAACCTTATCAACTTTCTGATGAACTTGAGAAGTTTCTACATGACATGGGCGTTGTGGGTGATGCGTGGGAGCGGCTATTTGACGAAACTATCGCCGGCCTGACCTTCGAAGTCGACGGTGAAGAGTTGGGGATCGAGGCCACGCTCAATCTTTTGACCGAGCAGGACCGCACCAAACGCGAAGCGGGCGCACGGGAACTGGCCCGCGTCTTTCAGGACAACATCAAGATCTTCGCCCGCGTGCACAACACCTCGGCCAAGCAAAAGGAAGTGCTCGACCGCTGGCGCAAAATGCCCACGGCACAAACCGGGCGGCATCTCAGCAACGATGTCGAGGCCGAAGTGGTCGAGGCGTTGCGCAACGCAGTTGTGGCGGCCTATCCCAAGCTGAGCCATCGGTATTACGAGCTGAAACGTAAATGGCTGGACCTCGACACGATGCAGGTCTGGGACCGGAATGCGCCGCTGCCGATGGAAGAAACCCGCATCATTGACTGGCCCACAGCGCAAGACATGGTCATGCAGGCCTACACCACGTTTGATCCGCGCATGGGGGACCTGGCGGAGCCGTTTTTCAATAAGGGCTGGATTGATGCGGCGGTGAAACCGGGCAAGGCGCCTGGGGCGTTTGCCCATCCCACGGTGACGAATGTGCATCCTTACGTGATGCTGAACTATCTTGGAAAACCGCGTGATGTCATGACCCTGGCACATGAGCTGGGCCACGGCGTGCATCAGGTTCTGGCCGCTGAACAGGGTGAACTTTTGTCGTCAACGCCGCTCACCCTGGCCGAAACCGCGTCGGTTTTTGGTGAAATGCTGACCTTCCGCAAGATGCTCGATGGCGCAAAGGATCAGGCCGAGCGCAAAGTGCTTTTGGCTGGTAAAGTTGAGGATATGATCAACACGGTCGTGCGCCAAATCGCGTTTTATGATTTTGAATGCAAACTGCACGCCGCGCGCCGTGAGGGGGAGTTGACCCCAGAAGACATTGGCGCGCTCTGGATGTCGGTGCAAGGCGAGAGCCTAGGGCCTGCGTTTGAGTTTATGGACGGCTATGAGACATTCTGGGCCTATATCCCACATTTCGTGCACTCGCCCTTTTACGTCTACGCCTATGCCTTTGGCGATGGCCTCGTGAACGCGCTTTATGCGGTCTATGAGGAAAACCCGGACGGGTTCCAGGACAAGTACTTCGACATGCTTAAGGCGGGCGGCTCGATGCATCACAAAGAGCTTCTGGCTCCCTTTGGGTTGGATGCCTCAGACCCGGCGTTCTGGGACAAGGGGTTGTCGATGATCTCGGGCTTTATCGATGAGCTTGAGGCGATGGAGGGCTAAACCCTGCCACGCGGCACTGGCCATTATACCCTTCGCGGTCGCGTCAAGCGCGCGCTCGTAAAGGTTAGGGCGAATGTGCCGCCGGGCCTGCGCCTTGTCTTCGGTCTCCTGCTGATAATTGGCGGTATCTTTGGGTTTCTGCCCATTCTCGGTTTTTGGATGATCCCGCTTGGGATTGGTGTCGCCGCACTTGATGTTATGCCGCTGTATCGAAGGTTGCGGGGCAAGCGTGTGACACGGAAGCCGCAAAGGCTTGTCCTCGCACCGCTGCCGCGCGAAGACATTGCCAAGGTAGGGCACCTGACCCTGCCCGAAGCTCAGACTGATTTCGTAGGCACGATTTCCGAGATGACAAATGAGCCGGATCTGCTGCAGGATTTTCACTACGCCCGCGACGGCGAAAACGTTGTGGGTTTCTTCAAGATAGACCGGGACTTTTCACGCACGGTAACGCGCCTGCCCGAGGGCACGCATGGGTTTCGCGGCCTTCTGATCGGAGCGCAGTTTCAGGGGAAAGGATTTGGTCACGCACTTCTGGCGGAGCTACCCGTCTACGTGGCGCGCCACTACCCGATTTCCGACCTGTGGCTTGCAGTGGATGCGGAGAACTCCCATGCCATCGAACTCTATAAACGCCATGGCTGGGTGGTGGACGGGCCACAGCGCAAAGGCCGGATTGCCATGGAAGACGTGATGCGGCTGCCTATTTCAGCTGACTGTCCTTCGAGCCGCGCCGGTTGATCCCGCCGCGTACTTGAAAGGCGCCGTCGCGCTCTTGCTGACAGTCGATACAGAGTTTCACGCCGGGAATGGCGGTGCGGCGCGCCTCAGGGATCGGCTCTTCACATTCGGCACAATGAGTGAAGCTCTCGCCCTTTGGGCTCGACTTGGCTTTCAAGCGCTTTAGTTCATCTTCGATTGAAGCCTCGATCTGTTCATTCACCGCGCCATCGCGCGTCCAGCCTCCAGCCATGACAGTCTCCTTCCCGAGGTAGACTAAGCCGTTTGAGGACAGGCCGCAAATCTCGGGTTAGATCGGGTTACTCCGCTGGAAGCCCCTGTTGGGCATCAGCGTTGCCTACCGGATTACCGTCAGATTGCGCATTTGGCGCTTTGTAAATGAGGAAAGGCAACGCCCGTGCAAGCCCGCGAAACACGCTGCGTTCGTTCATGGCCAGCGCATATTCAACATAGGCCGGGTCTTCAGAAAGGTGCTTTTCCTCCATTCGGGCACGGCCATAGTAAACCGCGTTGATCACAAACAGGGACAGCGTTGCAGTCACCGCCTGCCATGTTGTGAAGGCGGTCAGAAAAGGCGCGGCGGTCAGCCAGAAAAAGAGGCTTTTGGCGAAATAGTCGGGGTGTTTGGTAAAGGCATAAGGGCCGTTGGTGATGATCCCGCGATGGGTAAGATTAGACCAACGCAGGCCAAAGATGGCGGTGGCCCAGACCCATAGCCCGAACGCGAAAAGAATGAGCGCCATCCACGGCCACATGAGCAGTGGATAGTCCCCGGCGACCGCAGACCAATCGCGATCGGTGCGGTAGGGATAAATCGTGCCCGATGCGATGGCGCGGAACGGTTCATAACAGATGAGCGTGACCACCCAAGCCCCCAAGAGCCCGTTGGGAGACCGGATATGCGCATCAAAGAGCCGCACGGTCATGGCATATCCGACCACAACGATGGTGAGTTCGACGACCACCAGCGCGGTTGTGAGGTAGATAACTGCCGCAACAGGTCCTTGAGTGAGTTGTAAAGTGTTCTCATGCAGCCCGGGCATGCTGATTGCCAAATAGGCAAACATGATGGGCAGGAAGAAACCCTTGATTGTCCAATTCAGGGCAAAGTCCTTTAGCAGGGCATAGTCGGGACTTGGGTTTCTGCGCAAAAGCCAAAGGCCAAACTCGTGATAACCATCATGCGGCTTACGCATGCGACGGTCGATGATAAAGAAATACGCAATGATGATCGGCAGGCAGAGAGGCAGAAGGATCTGGAGCGCCGCAAGCGGAAAGATCAGTCGCTCTACTGTGTAGATGCGGAACACCGCATGGATGGCGATGACGGCCGCTAAAACTGCGCCAAAGCCAAGGAGTTTGACAATGACACGCTTTGGGTTCGCCGCGCGGGTCTCTTCCCAGTTCAGGCCGGTTGAGGGATTGCGGTGGATCTTGCGAACACAAAGCTCATAAAGCGCCACGGGTCCAAGATAGCAAAACACCAGGAAAAGCGCGCCAGAGACAGGGTTATCGGCTGGTACAACAGCACGATAGGCAATGCCCAGGCCAAGACAGATACATCCGATGATGGCCGTCCAATTGCTTGCTACAGTGTCAAGCTTTTTCACCTGTTTGCCCTTCGCCAAAGCCTATTTACAGCGTTATGCACGCTTCAGGCCATTTTTCCTTGACCTGCAAAGATCATAAGAAAGGGGCGAATATTTGGCTCAGGCTTGGCGAAATGGGGTCTTACGGGCCAAGAGCCGGCAACGTCGTTAGCACCATGTATCGCTGAAATGCCTGTGCGCCAGTGCCCGCCTGATCGATCATACCGCGCAAAACCGAAATCGCGGCAGGTGAACTGATGGCCACGGAATGATCAAGACCTTCACCAGTTGAGAGAGCCGTGAAGTCGATCACACTGACCGGCAGGCCTTCGACCGCCTCGGGGCTGTCTATGACGCCTAGTCTGGGTTTACGTCCCGTGAGGAACGAGGATAAGGTCAATGCCCTATCTTGTTGCGAAACAAAGATAAGAAATGGCTGCGGTAAGTCACCAATGACCTCTACCTGCTGGCGAAACAGGTCTGGATCAATATCCGGCGACATCAAGACAACCGCATTGATCCGCTGCAACATCGCACGGTCCCCGCGCAGCGCGGCCTGGCGCATCACTTCCATGACAAGCTGTGAGCCCATGGAATGGGCGGTCAAGACAACGCGATCATTGGGAGAGGACGTCAGCGACTTCAAAAGGTCTTCGAGATCATCCCGCGCATAAAGTGCGCTGTCGCGGTCGTAGATATAGCCGCGTGGATCACCCGCAGATGCCCAGGAAAACAGAACCATGGGCTGCTTGATGTCAAAGTCTTCACGCATCTGGGCGCTGCGGAACATTGCATCTGATAAGGTGCTGTTGAAGCCGTGAACGAAAACCTGTGTCTCGCGCCCGGGGCGACTGGATTTAACCGTGGTGATGAACGGCTGCTTGGACGAATAAACTTTGGTTTTAGTCACAACAAAATCTGTGGCGGCATCCGGTGGGCCTTCTGGCCATTCAATCGAGCCAGGCACATGCGTGGGCGGAATTGAGACATCTGCACGAAAATATCGCATCACGCCTGTGCGCGGCACGCCAAAGGTTTGCCCGGTTTGATCAAGAGCTTTTTGCGTGGCGACAAAGACAGGTTGGATCGTGCCCTCGGGCACAGGCGCTGCATACTGCGCGGCATTCCTGGGCGCACAGGCGGCAAGCGTTATGACGCAAAAGACCAAAAAAATGCGCACGGAAGGATCGGCCCCATGAAGCGTTACGTTGAGCGCAAAGTAATGGCCCCTGTCCATCTCTGGAAGGGGCCATCAATCAATCGGCGAAAGAAAGGTCTAGGCTGAGGCTAACATGCCCTTTTCCTGTGCCAGCGACCGCATGCGTTTTTGCAGCTTCTCGAACGCGCGCACCTCGATCTGGCGGATGCGTTCGCGGCTTACGTCATATTGCGCGCTGAGGTCCTCTAACGTGATGGTTTTATCGCTCAGGCGCCGTTGAGTCAGAATGTCCTTTTCGCGGTCATTCAGCACCGACATGGCTTCGGCCAAAAGCTCGCGACGGGCTTCCAACTCATCCTTGGCCTCATAGTCACCCGCCTGATCGGCATCCTCGTCTTCGAGCCAGTCCTGCCATTGCATGGTGCCTTCGCCCTCAGATCCAACCGTGGCGTTAAGAGAGGCATCCCCACCAGACATGCGGCGGTTCATCGAGATGACCTCATCCTCGGTCACGCCCAAATCATGGGCGATCCGCGCCACATTGTCGGGGTGCATGTCCCCTTCTTCCAGAGCGCCGATGCGTGCCTTGGCCTTACGCAGGTTGAAGAACAACTTTTTTTGCGCACTGGTGGTGCCCAGTTTGACCATCGACCAGCTGCGCAGGATATATTCCTGAATGCTGGCGCGGATCCACCACATTGCATAGGTGGCCAAGCGGAAGCCCTTTTCTGGATCAAAGCGTTTTACCGCCTGCATCAGGCCCACATTGGCCTCGGAAATCACTTCGGCCTGGGGCAATCCATAACCGCGATAGCCCATGGCAATCTTGGCCGCGAGACGCAGGTGGCTTGTGACCATCTTGTGAGCCGCCTCGGTGTCTTCTTTTTCGACCCATGCTTTGGCCAGCATGTACTCTTCTTCCGGCTCCAAGAGCGGGAATTTGCGAATTTCTTGCAGATAACGGTTCAGACCGGCCTCTGGCGACGGTGCTGGGAGATTTGCGTAGTTACTCATGTCCTCGTCCCTCCAATGTTTAAGGGTTTAACATTGATGTAAGCACATCTGGCCTGTTTTCAAGTCAGGTGAACTGAATTGTTTAATAGAATATGAACACATAGCCATGTGATCGCCAGATCTGTGACAGGGTTTTCACGCGAAGGTGCTGACGCGTGCTTAAATGTTTCATCTAAAAATCAAATGCGCAGAATTCGAAGAAGTTCCGCAAAATCCGCTGGCAAAGGCGCTTCAAAGCGCAGATTCTCGCCAGAAACCGGGTGTTCAAAGCCCAAGACAGCAGCGTGAAGCGCCTGACGCAAAAAGGCGTTTGTAGCGGCAAATGCGTCAGTGCCTAGCGCCCCTGTGTTCAATTTCCGCCGTCCGCCATAGACCGGATCACCAACCAATCCATGCCCGGCATGGGCCATGTGCACCCGGATCTGATGGGTCCGTCCAGTTTCCAGCCAGCATTCCACAAGTGAAAGCTGCGGTGGGCTTCCAAAGGTCGCCATGCTGTGACGCGCGCGCGTCACAGCATGGCGACCGTTTTGGAACACCACGGCCTGTTTCTGCCGGTCGGTCTTGTGGCGTGTGAGCTGCGTCGTCAGTTTGAGGATATTGCCTGGCTCAAAACTCACCCCCTTAACGCCACGCAGGCGTGGATCGTTGGCATCAGGCACCCCGTGCACGAGGGCAAGGTACTTTCGCTCTACGCTATGGGCTTCAAACTGAGCCGCCAACCCATGATGCGCCTGATCTGACTTGGCCACAACCAGTAGGCCAGAGGTGTCCTTATCAATACGGTGCACAATCCCGGGTCGTTTTTCGCCGCCAATACCAGAAAGACTGTCGCCACAATGATGCAAAAGTGCATTCACCAGCGTGCCATCCGGGCTGCCCGGTGCGGGGTGCACAACAAGACCTGCTGGTTTGTTCAACACGATGAGGTCTGCGTCTTCATGCACAACGTCGAGTGGAATATCCTGCGCCACTGTATCAAGCTCTTCGGCCTGAGGGACGGTGATCTCAATAATATCCCCCTCAGACACTTTGCGCTTGGGGTCTGTAATCGGCGCGCCCCCAATCTGCACACACCCTTCCCCAATCAACCGCGCCAGACGCGTGCGTGACAGCGCCTCCGCCTCTGGCACATCGCGCGCAAGCGCCTTATCAAGGCGGGGCGGCGGATCGGCCGCGATGCGCACCGATATCGTCTTGGAAAGGGCCTCGCCCATGAATGACACTCCAAATTCCCAACCGGTCGATCCGGGTCTGGTGAAATACCTGCGCCTATTGGTAACGGTTCTGACCGTGGTGATGGTTGTGGGGTTCATAGTGATCGTGGTGCTCTTTGTCACCAAGTTCTCCGACGCGTTTGGCCCAGAGATGCCCGATGAGATCACCCTACCCGATGGCACGGTGCCCACAGCCTATACGCGCGGCGATGGCTGGTACGCTGTGGTGACGGAGGATAACACGATCCTGATCTTCGACGCCGAGACAGGTGAGCTTAGGCAGGAGATAGCGATTGAGGTCGGGCAGTGAAGTGGTACCGCCTCCCTGGCTTGAACAGGGGACCTCTGGATCCACAATCCAGCGCTCTAACCAACTGAGCTAAGGCGGCACGTCGCTTCCATTCGCGTGTCACTTTCGGAAACTGACGCTTCCTATGCCAAAGCTGCCATGCGGATGCAACTGAAATGTCACCGTGCTTGGAACCTGGCGTTATGCCCAGACGTTAGATCCCGATGCATCACAGAATCTTGAACGCATCGTAATGCGAAATACTTTTTGAGTAGATGGGGATTCCATTTGCCCCGCCAACTCAACTTAAGGGAGGAAAAAATGGCACTTGACGACAACACCCGTTCCAAACCACAGCTTTCCGAGCCAGTGGAGATAATCGGCGGAACACATAACCCGGGCCGACGACGGTTTCTGACCTCGACCGGACTTGCAAGCCTGGCCGCGATGGTCGGAACATCGATTCCGTTTCACCACAATTTGCCCTTCGGCTTCGTGCCCGCTGCGACCGCGTCTGACACTCCTCTTGACGGTAAGGACGGGCTGACCCTGCTGAATGATCGCCCGGTCAACGCGGAAACGCCGCCTGAGCTTCTGGACGACCCGATCACGCCGACCAACCGGCATTTTATTCGCAACAACGGATTGTTGCCCGACGACATGAACCCGGACACGTGGACGCTGACCATCGACGGTTTCGTGGACAATCCGATGGAGCTGAGCATCGCCGACCTAAAGGACAGGTTCGAGGTGGTCACACAGGCGCTGGCCATTGAGTGCGGCGGCAATGGTCGCGCCTTTTTCGATCCGCCCGCCAAGGGGAACCAGTGGACATATGGTGCCATCGGCTGCTCTGAATGGACCGGCGTGCGACTCAAGGACGTGCTGGAAGCGGCAGGGGTTCAGGACAATGTGGTCTACACCGCGCATTACGGGGCCGATATCCACCTGTCGGGCGATCCTGAAAAACGCCCACTGTCCCGAGGTGTGCCCATCGAAAAGGCCATGGATGACACGATCCTCATCGCGTTTGAGATGAATGGCGAGGCCCTGCATCCGATGAACGGCGCGCCTTTGCGCCTTGTGGTGCCCGGATGGCCCGGATCATGCTCGCAAAAATGGCTGACCCGCATTCAGTTGCGCGAAGTGGTGCATGACGGGGCCAAGATGACCGGCACCTCGTACAAGGTTCCGGCCTACAACGTGGCACCGGGACAGGATATCCCCGACGAAGATTGGGTGATTATTAACCGAATGCCGGTGAAATCTCTGATCACCTTCCCGGCCAATGGCACCGACATATCAGGCATGGAAACCGAAGTGCGCGGCCACGCCTGGGCCGGGGACCGGGAAGTAACCAAGCTTGAGATTTCCATGGATTTCGGAGCCACCTGGATGGAGGCCGAACTGGACGATCCCGTCAACAAGGCGGCTTGGCAGAACTGGCGCGCAAACGTGACATTCCCGCAGAAGGGTTATTATGAAATCTGGGCACGGGCCACAGATAATGACGGTGTGATGCAACCTTTTGCAATCAACTGGAATGCTAAGGGGTATCTTAACAACACCATGCACAGGGTTGGCTTGCGCGTGGCGTGATGCGGCAAGGGCGTGGGCGGCGATGGACTGCCCACACCGAAAAATGGCATGTTTGGGAGTAGCTTATGACCGGTTTACGTGCGCGCGGATTGGCTGTTTGCAGCTTGGTGCTGGGATCAACGGCCACACTTGCTTCGGAAGACGAGAATGAATTTGGGCAGCTTGTTGATGCTCCGGGGGTTGAAACGACCTACTACACCTGTGTGGCATGCCATTCGGAAATGATCATTGCGCAACAGGGCTTGTCACGGGCGCATTGGGACGAATTGCTGGACTGGATGGTCGAGGAGCAAGGCATGGCAGAGCTTGACGAAAAGGATCGGAACGAAATCCTCGATTATCTGGCAACCCATTACAATGAGGACCGCCCGAACTTTCCGCAGAAATCTGAGTGACACTCTGCGCACCCTTGCCAAGATGTGCGCTTCGGGATAGCCCTTGGCGCGCAAAATGGAGTGCGCGCCATGGGCATCAACGAAGAACGCGACATTGAAGCCAACCTGCAGATCGGCCCTACCGATCAGGGTATGGTGCGGCTGTTCGTTGAGGCGGGCAAGGCAGAGATTCCAATGGATTTCGACCCGGACGAGGCGCGCGAGATTGCCGAAGAGATTTTGGCCGCGGCCAAGGCAGCTGAAGCGCGCAAGAGTTAGAAAACGCCACCCTAAAGCCCCGGATCACGTGCAGATTGCAGCCGCAAAGCGGCTTGTCGGGCAAAGCGGCGGGTCAGAGCCGTGCGCCGTGCGGCTGGCAATTTGCTTTGCGGTGCCATGCGAATGATCTGTGCATCATAGGCGTCCGCAATCATAAGTCCCGTGCCTTCGGGCAAAAGATCTGTCGGAAAGGCCTCATCGACGGCCCAAAAATACCTGTCGCACCATTCCAGATAGCCATCCCATTTGGCATCCGACGTAAAATCCGCACGGCTTGACTTGCACTCCACCACCCAGATTTCTCCTTTGGGGCCGATTGCCATGACATCCACGCGCTTGCCACGTTCAGGTGTAAACTCTTCCACGCTGACAAAATCATAGCTTAGCAGATGGCGACATACCCCCCGCGCCAAAAGCTGGCCGGGTTTTAAGGCGTTCAAAGCTGTGACCACATCCTGCATGATGCTAAACATACGAACATATCAGGAACATTGACAAGGCTTTCCCTTATTTTTTTGTGCAGTCTCTGCCGATCACGAGAGCCTGACTTGATGTTTCACCTCGTATTTCCATACTCGGAAGGCTGGGTTGGCATCACAGGAGTGGGTTCATGTCTGAAAATTCCAAAGACAGCGCGCGCACGCGTCAGGTGCGATATGCGCAAGAGCTTCAATGGACTCTCGGCTATAGCCAGCAGCCAACTGGGTGAAGCAGTGACTTCCGGCACCCTGTTTGTGTTTACCAATAAAAGGCGTAACCGGCTCAAGATTCTCTATTTCGATGGCAGTGGTCTGTGGGTGCTGGCCAAACGCCTGGAGCAGGG
>JBCAZO010000040.1:0-11770 GCA_038532975.1 Pseudomonadota bacterium | reverse complement strand
TGAAAGCTCTCCGTCAATTGCGCGACGTCAGCAGTTTGTTGCGACTGCTGGAGCCGCAGATCCGGGGCGACGCTGGCAAGTTCCGGTTGGCCTATAGGCTGTTCTGGCAAGACAATCAGGCGGCTCAGGTCATCGCGTTTCAAAAGCCGCTGCACAACACCTACGTCGCCAATCGCAACCCTCGGCGCAATGCCCGCATCAATCTGTACCTCGGCAAGGCCCTCCAACTGACGCGCAGTTTCGGCATTTGCATAGAGCGGAGCGTTGGCAGCCAGCGACCGCGCTTCAGTGGCTTCGACCATCTCTCCCGCGCTTAGCCCGCTGGGAGAGGTGAGTGGATCAATGCCCACCACGCGTACATCGCCCAAACGATCATCTATGACAGGCGAGACTAGCCACCCGGCGCGTCGCAGCTCAACATAGACCGACTGAGCTATGTTTGTGCCCTCGCGCGGAACCAGTTGATCATATTGCCCCTCGCCAAGGGTCGCTGCAGCGGCGTCATAGCTGGCACGCGCCTCGGCGTTGATTGCCTGCACACCAGACCACAGCGCCGTCGCCAGCGCGAGACCCGCTAGAATGGCAAACAGCTGCAAAGGGTTGCGACGCCAATATGACAAAAGCGCCTGCAGACAGGCTCGGATCATTCCAGCACACCACCATGCAGATGGATTTCTCGGTCCATGCGCGCCGCGATTTTGGAAGAATGAGTGACGACCATCAAGGCCGCCCCGGTTTGTGCCACCAGATCCAGCATCTGTTCCAAAACGTCATCGGCAGTTGTTTCGTCAAGATTGCCCGTCGGCTCATCGGCCAACAATATTTTGGGTTTGGCGGCTAGGGCCCTTGCGATGGCGACACGCTGCTGCTGGCCACCTGACAGAACCTCTGGGAACTTGTGCAAGTGCTCCGTCAAACCCAACGAATCGACAAGTTGATTAATATACGCCTCATTTAAACGTCCTGACAAAGCGGCTTGGAATGAAATATTAGCAGCAACAGTCAGCGATGGGATCAAGTTGAACTGCTGGAAAACTAGGGCAATTTCGGTCCGGCGCATTTCCGCTAGCGCGCCGTCGTCCATGCTCGCGAGATTATTCCCTGCCACAAAGACGCCTCCGGCGTCAGGCGCTTCCAATCCTCCGGCAATATGCAAAACGGTGCTTTTGCCGCTTCCAGATTCTCCGGTTAGCGCAAGCGTCTGGCCGGGCTCGATCCCAAAGCTGATGCCACGCAAAACGGGTACGATCCCTTCGCTGTCGCGATAGGATTTTTTGACAGTGTCAAATTCTAGCACCATTTGGCAATCTCCCTGAGACGAAAGTATAGCTCGCGCAATTGTTTGACAGGCCTTGATGCACATTAGTGAGATTTGATCCAGAACCGCTCAAATGGTCGGTATAGGTTTGTGTGACGTCGCAAGCTCACATCACAGATGTTCGCGTCGTCCGTGAGGCCACCATCAAATACGCACTTGAAGACCAGAAGTACCGCTTCATTTCCACTACGATGATTGACACGAATTCACCGCAAGGAACCGCGAGCAGGGCTGCTGCCCTGGACAGCATGCAAAGCTTCGTACCGCGCATGGGTCGGCACTATACCAATTGGCGAAATTACGACCGGGGTCCCAATCAGCACAGAGATGTGTCGATGCTTTCTCCTTACATTAGGCGACGCTTGATCACCGAAAAAGAAGTGATTGCCGCTGCCCTCCAAGAACATGGGCCGAAAAACGCTGAAAAATTCATTCAAGAGGTTTTTTGGCGGTGTTATTTCAAGGGGTGGCTAGAACGACGTCCTCAGATATGGACCGCTTATGTCAACGGCCTGAATGCTGATCTTTTGGATCTCGCCGAGAATCCAGCAATGCGAGAGAAGGTTCAGGCCGCAGAATGCGGAACGACCGGGCTTGAGTGCTTTGATGGTTGGTCTCAAGAACTGGTCAACACCGGATACCTCCACAACCATGCGCGCATGTGGTTTGCTTCAATTTGGATCTTCACATTCGGCTTGCCCTGGCGTTTAGGTGCTGACTTCTTTTTTCGCTATTTGCTTGATGGTGATCCGGCTTCGAATACGTGTTCCTGGCGTTGGGTTGCTGGTTTGCATACTCGCGGAAAGACCTATGAAGCGCAGGCATGGAACATCTCCAAATTCACCGAAGACAGATTTTCACCATGCACATCAGACCTTCAAACTGATCTTCAGAGCTTGGAATACCAGGAACCACATGGACTGCCCGATGTTATGCCGCTTAGGTCCGTCACTCAGCCTGACTGGACCGTGCCCACTGCCATCATTCTGACCGAGGATGATTGTTCGCTGGAAGACGTTGACTTCGCCACCGATAACATCTGCGCGGCCGCCAAGCTTACAACTAGTCATTTGCGATCACCACGGGACGTTTCGGAGGCGGTAGCAACTTTTGAAGCTGCAGCCCTATGCGATGCGGCCCGCAGGCTCAAAGTTAAGCAAAATGTCGAAACGCTTCGCGCCGATGTGCCCACAAACGTTGTAAATTGGGTCGCATCTACCGGGGCTAGACAGGTCGTGATGCCCTACGTTCCAACGGGACCACTTGACGACTGGATGACAGAAACGCGCTTTTTGCTTCAGCAGCGGGGCATTGAAATCGCAGAACATCGTCGGGACTGGGACGCGTTAGTTTGGCCACATGCAACGGCTGGGTTCTTCAAAGTCAAAAAGAAAATTCCCGAGATCCTCTACAAGTCAGGTTTGCTATGAAAGCTCTCGCCATTGAAAATGTTCAGGACTATCCCCGGCCGCCAGCGCTGGAACCGGCGCCGCAAAAGCTCCGAGTGACTCTTAGCGGCGGTGTTGTGGCTGAAACTGGACGCGGATACCGGGTTCTGGAGACGCACCATGCACCGACCTATTACTTCCCACCACAGGATGTCCTGGCACATCTCGACCAGGCAGAAGGCCGGTCGGTGTGTGAGTGGAAGGGTATTGCCATCTATTGGAACGTATCGATGGGTGGTGAAAATGCTCCGCGTGCGGCTTGGAGCTATCCCAAGCCGACGAAGAGGTTTGCGCCAATTGCCGGCTTTTTGGCGTTCTATCCGGCCGCGATGGATGAATGTTTTGTGGATGAGCACCCGGTGACCCCACAGCCAAGTGACTTTTACGGCGGGTGGACGACCGACAATATTCGTGGATGCATAAAAGGTACTCCAGGAACGGAATACTGGTAGTTATAGCCGCCAACATATTAACCGGGCTATCCAGGTTGACCACTATGCGCTAGCCACTCAACGGGTCGCGGTGAGCCAAATAGATCGGCGAATATGAGAAAGTGCAAGCTCTGGCCTTCGACGCTGGTAGCTCCAAACCAATGACTTTACATTCCCATTCGGGTGAAGTCTTGGCTATTCACAAGTTATTAATTGCTCAGCGGGCGAGTACTACGTCCGTTCGGATGTCCGATTCACTTTCGAAAGCATCAACCAAATAATGGGCGACATCAGAGCGCGAAATCAAACCGTTTCGCCATTGGCTCGGCTCTCTGAGCACGCGGTACTTTCCTGCTTTTGTGGCGTTTGTCAAAATGACTGGGCGAACGATTGTCCAGTCCGCGTCACTTTTCATGATCGACATCTCCTGCCGATCTTTGTCCGCATAGGGTTTGCCCAGGATCAAACGATGACCGAGCCGTTCTATCTTGCTCATTGACGCTTGGCTACGGCCTGCACCGAAACCGGTTACAGCTATTAGTCGCTTAACACCAGCTTGCGCCATTTCTTCCAGCAATACTTTTGTAGAAGCAGAAAAAAGCGTTTCTTCTTTCCAAAGCATCGCCACACTTTCCTTGATGCCAAGCGCATAAACAACAGCTTCCACGTCATCCAAAGCAGCGGCTACGTCATCAGCCGATAGTGCATCACCTGCAAAGGCCTCAAGACCAGGTCTGGCTTCCAATTCATCCGCGCTACGCGCGAACGCGCGAACGGTGTGGCCTCGCATCAAAGCCTCTTCCATAGCCAAACGGCCAATACCCGACGTAGCCCCGAGAATCAGAATACGCTTATTCAATTGAGAAGGTCTTCATATAGAGAGGAATAGCGACGGTGCTGTGATCTGTCTTTTGACAAGTTAAGGTCTCCGCGATTGCCTTTGGTGGTCCAAGGCAAATCCGCATTGACAGTATCCGTCCGAATCTCTTCTGAACGGTTCAATACAGTCTTCTTTGATTTTTCAGTCATATCCAGTCCTTTCAATTTGGAGGTTTCTTTGCAGTTCCCATGAAGATGATCAAAGTGCCGGGTACCCTCCCAAAGGTGAAATCGCCGCGCCGATTGATGCCACGCGGTCCAAGTCCAGTCATTGCCCCGGGGATAAGACCCGCCAGTTCCAGTTGAGAGGTCAATTCGCTTGGCTTTATGAACAAATTTGGATCGTGGGTCCCTCTCGGCAGTATCTTAAGAATGTTCTCTGCAACAGTTACAGTAACGAATTCGGCAATCGGATTTCGATTAATAGTATCGAAGAGGAAAACGCCGCCAGGACGTAGAACGCGTGCGACTTCTTGGATGACCTGCGGCAAATCCTCCACATGTTCTAGTACATCCACACAAACAACCGCGTCGAAGCTGGCAGGTTTGTAGGGCAGCGCCTCACCCTTGCCCACATCGTATTGAATGCTTCGGCGGTTTTCGGCTGCATGAAATCGAGCAGCTGCGATAGCATCGGCAGCAGGGTCGATCCCAACGACATGTGCTCCGCGATCGTCCAACGCTTCGGACATGAACCCGCCTGCGCAGCCAAGGTCCAGTACCTCCTTGTCTCGCCAGTCTACTTTGTCATCAAACCAACTCAAACGAGCTGGCACCATGTTCTTTAAGGTTCGCACCCAGCGAATTTCGTCTGACCACCATTTTGAGGCCACATCTTCATAGATGACTTGCAAATTGCGTTCTGTGGCTGACATGGCTCGTGCTCGCTTTGTGAGCTACAGCATGTAATTCGAAATCTCATCTTGCCAATTGCTTCGATCCGCCACGGCCGGATATCCAGACGCTCAAATCCTGATGGTTTTGAGAGTTTAGACAAACTCTGGTCGATTGCTGCCGCAAGACATAGAGCTCAAGCACCTTGCTCATTGCTGAACGAGTTCGATGTCCGCGACTGAAAAAGATCGGTTACTCTAAGTCGTTGCCCATACCCTAGCAGCAAGAGGATCAAGGCGACGCCGATGATGGGCATGTGGCCAATGAACTCAACCAGAGCTGCTTCGTTGTCACCTTGGACTATGAAGACAATGTTGGAGAGTGCCATCATAGCAGAAAGGACCAACACCGCAATGCGCACAGTGGTCCCCAGGATGAGCACCGTCCCAATTGCTGCTTCCACCATGCCGGCTGACAGTACAAACAATCGGTCATCGAAAATGGTGAACCCCATCGCCTGCATGAAGTTCCATTGATATTGTGCGACGAATACCTGACCCAGCGCAGAAGGCCCAAGTTTCTCTCCAATCGCAAGCGCAACAAGCGAAATTCCTGTCCAAATTCGTAGCAGGTCCACGGAGTACGGTTTCCAAGATTTACGCAACTCTTCGTCCTCGATTGAGTTGAGCAAGAGGAAAAGAGCAATCCCGATGATAATCGCATATTCAAGAGCCGGGAGGACGCCAAACTTTAGTGCGATCCCGATGTGCAGGATAAGCATGAGTATAGAGGCTAATTGTATCCAGCGGTTGGCGATAAGCAGTACTCCAATCAACGCCTGCAGGAGCAACAAGACGAGACCTGATGTGCCATCCGCAACCTTGTGCGGTGCGATTAACGCGCCGTCATAAGCCGTCAAAAGAAAGCTCATTCCTGTAAAAACGCGCAAAATCTCCATGAAATCATGTCGTATTTTGGATTGCGCGACGCGTAAGCTAGGTAGTTTTCCATCTAGCCAAACAGAAAACGCCACCAATGTGAGTGCAACGGCCAAGCAAAGCAGAAATGCTATGTCGGTGACTTTGTAGTTTGGCAAAGTCTCTGCATCTCGATCGACAAACCAGTTTACATGCGCATAGGCATGCGTGCTTGCGAACAGCGCAAACGATACTATTGCTGCGGTTTTCAAGTAGCGCATAGCTTATACTCTCTTGGTCTCAGCCTGCCGATTTTGAGTTACGTAAGGGCGATCTTAGAGCTCATAAGAAGGATCAGACGGCAGCGGGTTACTGTCGCTGCCGTCTGTTGCTACCCACCTAGCTGTTTTGTTCAGCTGGGTTTTGTTGGACAGGCGCCGTGGCTATCGCTTCTTCGATCAAAGCTTCGATCTTCTCGCCGCCTTTCCCCGGGATGCGCGCTTCGAGCACAGCATCCGCGTTACTGAAATCATTGCCAACAACAACCAGCGCAACCATGCCCATGGTTTGGTGCGGCAAACAGACAACAGCGGTCAATCCTGTTTCTGTTACAGCGTATTCCACAGGCTGGTTAACCCTGCCGCGGAAGGGTTCCTGGCCATCTGGCAAGGCACCTTTTACGGATTGTGCGTTGTGCGATTTATCCGTCGGGATAAAGCGGATCACGTCACCAACTTCGGCACGGATCAATTCTTGGCTAAAGACCATTCGATCTCCAGCGTCGTTACGGTTTAGCATTTCAATTTCAATTGTCTCTGCAATCGCCGGGCTCATGGAAGCGATCAAAAGAGTGGCAGTTGTTAATGCTCGTTTCATTTGTCTTTCCTTTCTCTGAGTGTGTATCTGGAGTTAGGAAAGCTCCGCACTTTTTCTTCCCTTTCCGATGGAATGGCGACGGTCTGCCGCGGTTGGGAAACCGTTTGTATACAAGTTGTCTGCGCCGAACAAATCTAATGTCGATGGTTTCCAGATCGAATTACACGTGCGTCCCCTTAAACAGCGGCGTTCAACTTCACATCCTTTGACATTTCCGTGATTTCAGCTGATTTTCGCGTCGTTTCGCCGCGCTCTTCACCTTGTTTCGATCGAGAGCTCTCTACTTTCATTACCGAGTTTGCGAGGCCAGTCGCGGACCGCAAAGTTCGCAATACTGAAACAAGACAGAAAGGAATACAAATGCCCACCGATGTTGGTTTTTCAGGCGGCAGCGTGCGCATCCTTGGCTCCGCACGCATATTGTACAAACGGGCACAGTCCAATGGTCGCGTGCCAGGTTTTGATTGGGCGGATCGTTTTGCACACTGGGCTATTCGTATCCCGCTAATAGGTTTGTTAATGTACTATGGTTTGCAGAAGTTTCCCGGTGCCCTTGTCACGCCGGGAGGCTATGACGTGCCTGCTGTGCTGTACATATTGGCAGCTTTTGGCGAGGTATTGGGCGCAGCGGCACTGTTTTTCGGTGGAGTAGTGGAAACATGGCGGCCCTCAAAAGGCAAGCTGCGCTTTTTTGGTGATGCGCTGACGCGCGCAGGTGCGCTAGCGGGTGTTGCCGCAGTGATGGGCGTTATTGCGTTCTTCTATTGGGGTGCACTTACAATCGCTGATTTGCAAGTAATGGCGCTCGGTCTTTCCGCGTTTATGCTGATGCGTGGTAACGGGCGTGAGCGCAGCGACACAAGCTTTGCTTGAACCGTCAGTTTCGAAGTTAGGGAGCGCTTGATGCTTGCCAATTGGGGGGCACTTCCTGCTCACGTAAGAGTTTTTGTAAGTCTGTGCGTGGCACTGGAGGCGTTTGCAAGCTCTGGTTATCTGATAGGCGCTGCCGACAGTGTAAGACATGCAATGACTACACTTGGGGGCTTCTGGCCTCGTCTTTTGAGCGATGCACCTCCGCTTTACGCGGGCCAGTCTATTGTAATGTTCGCCACCAGCGCATTCCTGCACGGCGGACCACTCCATTTGTTCATGAATATGTTTGCGCTGATGTGGTTGGGGCCGGTGGTTGTAAATCGCCTTGGTGAACAAGCATTCTGGCCAATAGCTGGCTTAAGTGCGCTTGGGGCTGGAGGGCTCTTCGCAATGCTGTCGACTTCCAGCGTTCCTATGGTTGGCGCGTCCGGAGTACTCTTCGGTTTGATTGGCGCAATCGCTACCTGGGAGCTACTGGACCGTCTCGATCGTGGCCAGGACTTGAAACCCATTATCGAGCAGGCACTTGTATTTGCAGCACTTAACGTGGCTCTGACACTCATGTCGGGCATGATCGCATGGCAGGCGCACGCCGGCGGGCTGATCGCTGGCGTGATTTGCGGCATACTCACATGGTCACGTAAATCTCGTTCTAAATTAGAACAAATTTGATCCTGCGTCGTTTGCTTAAAGCACGTCTTTTGGGTGTGGTCGGCTAGACAATTGGTCTTGTCGGTCTGGTATTTGAAAAATCGCTTCTATTTCGCAAGTTTAAATTGGGTTTTGAGCACCAGCAAAAAACATCAAACCACCTTCTGCGTCATAAATTGGCCTAATCCGCAGTCGGTTGACAAAAGGTGCGCCATCTTTGCGGTAATTTAGAAGGTCAACTGTGAATCTTGTCTGTGCTTTAAGCCCCAATCGTATCACTTCCACTGCATATTCATTGGTATCAGGACCTTGTAAAAATCTACAGTTCCGTCCAATAACTTCATCCGGACTGTATCCAGTCTGCGCTTCGAATTGATCGCTAACGTAAATCATGGGGTTGTCTGGTAGCCAAGGATCGGAGAAGACAACACTCATATCAGTTTCATCTACTTCAAGAAACGAGCGTAGTTCATTCTTCGTGAATTCTTTTGTGGACATTGATCAATCCCACTCAGATCATGCATTGCGAAACAACTCTAATGAAAAGTGTAGGCTTGCGCTATCCTGAGTTTATGAGCGCATCAACCAGCTTACTTCAAGGTTTTCGCCTGCACTTTACTTTTCGGTAGTCTTCGAAGGATTGACAGATCCGACTGCTCGAGTTGGCGGAGACATGAATGAATCCGCAAAAGTGATAAAGGTTCCAGACAAAAAACTCTCAAAAAGCGTCTATAATTGCCGTCTTGTCGGCACGCGCATAAGGTCACTAGATGAACTCTGAAATGCACAAACGAAAGATTTGGTTGCGCTTAATTGTATCAACAACTGCGATCCGTCTGGAAAGATAGGGCCCGTACACCCTTAGCGCCTGGTGACTGCGTTTGTGAACAAAGTGTTGGATGTTCCGAACGCTTCGTTTTGTCACGTGGGGCTCTAACTTTCCAAGTCTAGTTCCGTGACCATGGCTCCAGATCCATCATCCCTACGCAGACTAACAGCGCTCGCAATAGGTGTGTTGCATGCACCCGCGGGACGCAGACGCGTGGTTTTGGCGCTTACCTATGGCGCGGTGTGTCACGTCATTTTCTCGCTCGCGGTTGTTGCCATGATTTGTGCAATGTTTTTCGGCATGAGTGAGAGCTTCGGTCGAGTGCCGGAGCCTTGGCATGTCCTCGTTAATGCTCTGCTGATCGCGCAGTTCCCACTTATCCACTCATTTCTGCTCTCCTCATATGGTCGCAAGATGCTCAATCGGTTTGTGCCTGGGCCCCATGGGAGAACACTTGCGACGACCACCTACGCTATCATCGCGTCTCTTCAATTGCTTCTTCTCTTTGTACTCTGGACCCCAAGCGGAATTATCTGGTGGCGCGCGGAAGGCGCAGCGTTTTATGCAATTTGTGGGCTGTACGCAATATCATGGCTCTTGCTGATGAAGGCGAGTTACGACGCCGGAGCAGAAGTCCAATCTGGGGCACTAGGTTGGATGTCATTGGCACAGAACATTCGACCTGTCTTTCCCGATATGCCTACAAATGGTTTGTTTCGGGTTATTCGACAGCCGATTTATGTCGCGTTTGCATTAACACTATGGACCGTGCCGGTTTGGACACCAGATCAGTTCGCGCTTGCGGTGATTTTCACTATATATTGCTTGCTTGCACCGCGCTTCAAGGAACGCAGATTCCAAGCAATCTATGGCGATCGTTTTTCCGCATACAAAAAAGATGTACCCTACATCGTTCCCCGGCTGAGTAGGAGCAAATCAGAGGCGTTGGACGACTCTGTTAGTCGACAGTTTTCTAAAAATGAAAGAGGCCAGAAATGCTAGAGATCGCACTTCTTCTTTCTGCACTCTTGTTCGGTGGGATGGTCTTGTACTCTTTCGGTTTTGCTGCGTTTGTATTCAACGCACTTCCTCCAGACGTTGCAGGATCATTGATCCGAAGGGCTTTCCCTCACTTCTACATGTTCGTTTTTGCTGTATCATTTGTAGCAGGAAGCATAGCCTTATTCGTTGATCAAGCTTCTGCGGTCATGCTTATCGTTATTGCCGCGACGACCGTGACCGCGCGACAGTTCCTAATGCCCGAAATTAACAAAGCGACGGATGAAAGAGCGAAGACTAAGTTTATGGCTCTTCACACCTTTTCTGTGGCGATAACGTTGGGGCACATCGCAGCAAGTGCGATTGTTGTAATCAGGCTGGCCACAGCGTAAGTCCCAGGCGCAATCCATCGGTGCTAGAAGTTTCAAGTTAACACTTTTGTACACCGAAGATTTGAGAAGCCACGATAAAGTATAACGCCAGGTTTCAAGGCCCGGCGTTATGTCGTTTATTTTTATCTTATTGTTGTGCCGCTGCTCTTAAGCGATCTTCAATACCATCGCGAGACAATGCCGATTTTGGTTCATCACTGTCACGGAGTTTTTCCATGGATCGCACGCTGAGGTAGCCAAAGGCCACGGCAAATCCAAGGGTTCCAAATGCTAATATTCCAACAAGAGTTTCCATGTCTGCTCCTTTTGGTTTGATATTTACATTACGACATCCATTGAAACTTGGATCAAAGATATCGAGAAAAAATGTATTTAAATCAGCTGCATACAAAGGTATGCGGCAGTGCAGCATTCAATACTTCATTTGACTGCAGCCCACGAGTTAAAGTGTCTAGTTAACAACGAGAACCACAAGTAGCCAAAAAACAAGAAGTCCAACCCAACCGAAATAAGCGGAAAAGACACTAAAGCCAAACAAAAGCAAAAGCACAAAAAAAGTTATTAGAAATTGCTGGATAAAAGTACGTGATTTGACCCAATCATTTACCGCGTCAATGGAGTACCATCGGCAAACGCCCGCGATCAGAGCAACCGCCACGCTTCGACACAAATTGGCAATTCGTAAGACAATACTGTGGGACACTTTTGCCATCGGGAAGGTAAGTTACTCTGCTTGGGTTTCGTTCACAATCTAGGCATCTACCGCGGGCAGTATGCGACAGCAAGGACGTCAGACTAATTCTATATCCGAGCCAATGATCCAGTTTGATGCGTGACAAAGAGAAATATTCGCACTGGCGGTCATCATATTTGCTCTGACTTTTGCAGCATCCTTATGACTCCTTCATACGTCGTGAAATGTGGATTTGTTTTGTTCATTTTAGTTTTTTCGGATCTTTCAGACTGCGAACGCCGTGAGCAAAACAATCGAGTGCTGCTGAATATGGTGGGATTGAACCGTGCCAGTCCCTGTGTCATGGTCGGTAAAGTGCTTAGTAAATGTTTTCGATGGCGGGACATGCCATGAAGCCTTGGACACTGAGCATCCTATGTGGCCGCCTGTGCGGACTTTTTTGTGTTAGCGAAGTTAGCGGCAACGATTATTGTTGCATCAGAAAAGCTGGCAAAGGTGGATAAAGGAAATTTGCACGCAGGAAATGCGAATGACATCTTACAAGATATGGGCCCTTCTCGGGGCGGCCGGAGGAGTTGGCTTTGGCCTCTTTGCCACTCCTTTAATCTTCATCCTAGCTAACTTGGCCT